>JAIORC010000397.1 GCA_021108335.1 Phycisphaerae bacterium | reverse complement strand
AGGGCACGATTACCCGTATTGTCGACCAGTATCCCGTCGACCAGCAGGAACAGATACGCATCCAGTTGGCTGATTCGCTGCTGGCTGTGCTCTGCCAGACCCTTCTGCCTCGCAGCGATACCCGGGGAATGGTAGCCGCTTATGAGTTTCTCGTGGCGACCAACGCGGTTGCCAACCTGGTTCGCGAGAACAAGGTCTTCCGCATTTCCTCGACAATTCAGACCGGCAAAAAGCTGGGAATGCAGTTGTTGGACGATCACCTTTACGATTTATGTTACCAAGGCAAAATCAGCGAAACGGACGCGATCGAGCACGCTCAGGACCCGACGGAGCTTCAAGGCAAGTTCCATGCGTCAAAGCAAGGGATGGCCGTTTAGCGGCGGTGGAAAAAAGTGAATGTAATGAGGAACAACAAGTAACCATAGTACCGGATTCACAGGGACAGACGAATGATTGAAATGGCGCAATTTTCGATTGATGAGCTGCGAGGCAGGCCCTTGGGCAGGATACTGGTCAAGATGGGTAAGGTAACCCGGGACCAGGTACACGAAGCCCTGGAGATACAGAAGGAAAGAGGCGGCCCGATCGGCGAAATCTTCATCGAGATGGAGTTAATCGATAGCACCACGCAAAGTCTTGCCCTGGCATACCAGGCCGGCATGGAATTCGTAGACCTGACCTCCACCGAAATCGCCGATGATGTCATCGCGAAACTCGATGCACAAATTGCCACCTCCTACAAGGTGTTGCCGCTGGAGTACGAGGAGGACGGCAACCACCTGGTAATCGCGATGGCCTCGCCGGACAACTTCCGCGCGACCGACGACCTGCGAACCCTGATGGGCTTTAACGTAACCGCGAAAATCGTCCAGTCCGATGCGCTGGAAGCGGCTTTGCTTAAATATTACGACGTGGAGCCGGAATCCATTTCCGACCTTATCAACGAGGTCGCCGGCGACGAACAACTGGCCATCCTCGAAGACCGCGGCGAAAGTATCGACCTGGATACCATCAAAGACATGGCCGATTCCAACCCGGTCAAGCGGCTGGTGAACATGGTATTGCTTGAGGCCATCCGTAACCGCGCCTCGGACATCCACTTCGAACCGTTCGAAGAAGAATTCAAGATGCGATACCGCATCGACGGCGTGTTGTACGAAATGCTGCCCCCGCCGAAGTCGATCGCGGTGGCTATCGCCTCGCGTATCAAGGTTATGAGCAACCTGGACATCGCCGAGCGACGCCTGCCGCAGGACGGCAGAATCGAACTGGTCGTAAACGGCAACCCGGTAGACTTGCGTGTTTCGGTTTTGCCGACCATGTTCGGCGAAAGCGTCGTCATGCGTGTATTGGACCGGTCGAACGTGTCGCTGGACCTCGAACGCCTCGGTTTGCGTGAGGACGATCTGCGGCTGCTCCGTGTGCTGATCCATCGTCCGCATGGTATCGTAGTGGTTACAGGCCCGACCGGTTCGGGCAAAACCACCTCGCTTTACGCCGCGTTAAACGAACTTAACGACGTGAAGGTCAAGATTCTCACCAGCGAAGACCCGGTCGAATACGACATCGACGGGCTTGTCCAGTGCCAGATCAACGAGGACGCCGGGCTGACTTTCGCCCGCTGCCTGCGAAGTTTTCTGCGACAGGACCCGGACATCGTGCTGGTCGGCGAAATGCGCGACCTGGAGACTGCCCGGATTTCCGTCCAGGCGTCTTTGACCGGCCACCTCGTGTTCAGTACGTTGCACACCAACGACGCGCCTTCGTCGATCGCGCGTCTGCTGGACCTTGGGCTTGCGCCGTTCCTGATAACCGCCACCTTGGAGGCCATCGTCGCCCAGCGGCTGGTGCGTACCATCTGCCCGCATTGCAAGGTGGAATTCGCCCCAACCGACGAAATGCTCATGGAACTGAACCTCAGTTCCGAGCAGATTGCCGGGCGTGTTTTTTATCGCGGCACGGGATGCGATTACTGTCGCAATACCGGTTATAGCGGCCGACTGGCCCTTTATGAAATCATGACGATGGACGACGAATTACGGGATATGGTCATTGCCCGCAAGAGTTCCAACGCCTTGCGGGAGGCCGCCCGAAAGCGCGGTATGCGTTCGTTGCGGGAGAGCGGCTTGTTGGCGATTTTCGACGGCCGAACCACCATTGAAGAAGTAATCGCCCAGACGTTGTCGGAAGATGAAGAATAAGTAATCCGCCGCCGCGAGTCAGCCGGCAGGCGGAGATGGAAATAAATACGAAGAAGTTGACAGTTTGTTGGAGTGATTGTTACAGATACAGGAGTGTTATTCATGGCAGTTTTCCAATACGAAGCAATGAACAGTGTAGGCCAGTCCACAAAAGGCTCTGTCGAGGCCGGGTCCAGCGAGGAAGCTATCGCCAAGATTCGGGCGATGGGCAATTTTCCCACGAAAATCAAGGAAAGGTCCGGCGGCAAGGGTGGCGGCAAGAAGTCCTCAGCCGCCAGAGGCCCGGCGGCTCCCGCCAGGCAAGGCCAGGGACCACGAAGGGTTGGCAAGGTTGCCGTCAAGCTCCTGACGCAATTTACCCGTCAGCTTTCTACGCTGCAGGATGCAGGCCTGCCGATCCTGCGAAGCCTGCGAATTCTCCAGGAGCAACAGAAACCCGGCATGTTGCGTATCGCGATACGCCTGGTTGCCGAGGACGTCGAAGCCGGCAAGTCGCTGTCCGAGGCGATGGCCCAACACCCCAAGGCGTTTAACAAACTGTACACGAACATGGTTCGCGCCGGCGAATTGGGCGGCGTATTAGACATCATCCTCCAGCGGCTTTCGGAGTTCATGGAAAAGTCCGAAGCCCTGAAGCGCAAGATCAAAGGCGCGATGCTCTATCCGACAGCGGTTCTGAGCTTCGCGTTTATCATCGTAGCCGGTCTGTTGATGTTCATCGTGCCGAAGTTCCAGGCCATTTTTGGCGAGATGGGCCAGGAACTGCCCGTCGCAACGCAAATGTTGCTCAACATGAGTCATTTTCTCGTGGAGCAAAACGGCTGGATTGCCCTGTTGGTCATACCGCTAGCCTTGTTCATAATTGCCAAGCTGTTACGGCAGACCGAGGGCGGAAGCTTTTTCCTGGACAAATTGAGCATTAGCACACCGATTCTTGGCACGATTCTCAGCAAATCGACGGTCGCGAGGTTCTGCCGGACGCTCGGTACGTTGCTGTCCGCCGGCGTACCGATTCTCGACGCGCTGAGTATCACCGCCGATACCGCCGGCAACGCCGTTTACTCTCGTGCCCTGAAAAAAGTTCGCGAAAGCATCCGCGAGGGCGAGAGCATCGCCAAGCCGCTGCGACAGGCCGGGGTTGTCGATTCGATGGTGGTAAACATGATCGACGTCGGCGAAGAAACCGGCGAGTTGGACAAGATGCTGGACAAAATCGCCAATACATATGAAGACGAAGTCGGAACGCTTGTTGACGGGCTGGTTTCGTTGCTGGAACCGGTGATGGTCGTTACTCTGGGCGTAATCGTCGGCGGCATTGTGATCGCGCTGTTCATGCCCATGGTTAAAATGCTTCAGACTGTAGGCGGCTAAGCGAATAAGGAGACGTTTATTATGAACATTTTGAAATTCAGATTACGGAACTCACGTAAATTGCGAATCGCTGTTTCGCGGCGGGGGTTTTCCCTGGTCGAACTGTTGGTGGTTATCAGCATTATCATGCTGCTGCTGGGCATTCTCATGCCGGCAATCAACCGGGCACTGATGGGCGCCTACAATGCCAACTCAAAGACAGCAGTTACCGAATTAAACGGCATGGCGATGAGCTTTTATGACGAACACAAATTCTTTCCCGGACAGAAGGGTGTAGAGGTCGGCGATACCGACCATGGTGCTGATTGCGCCAGCGGCAGCCAGGTGCTGGCATATTGTTTGTTTGGTATGGTCAACTGGGATAATTATGCGATTGACACGAGCGATCCCAGCGGGAAACACCTTTCCTACTCGCAAGAGAAAGTAATGGAGGCTAGAGGGCACGACTACGTGCTTTCCGACCGCAACACGCCCAAGCCGATTCTCTACTTCGTCTCCAATCGCGGTAACCCGGGCACCACAATCGGCGGTGCTTTTACCATTGGAGATAATGGCACTATCATCAGCGCTGGCGACTGCGCAACCGGCAGTACCAGTCTGCCGACTTCAACGGGGTCGGATGATTACTGGTGGAGCAGCACGTTTGGCAAGGCAACCAACTACGACACGTTCCTGCTGATTGCCCCCGGCATGGACGGCGAGTATTACAATAACGACGATTTGATTAACAAATAGGAATTAACATGACAGACAACACACAGGCAAATCGTTCTGCTGTTTCAAAGGTGTTCTCTCGCCGGCGGGGTTTCTCGCTTGTGGAGTTGCTGGTCGTGGTGGGTGTTATAGTGCTTCTGGTGGGCATTTTAGTGCCGGGCTTCAGCCGTGCGAAACTCTCCATGAAAAAGGGGCTTTCCCGTGCGAATATCAGCTCGCTCGACAAAGGCTGCCGCCAGTATTACAACGAATTTAAAAATATTTTTCCCCCAAGTACGGGAATGGGATCGCTGGACGGCAAAAACATGATCGTGGTCTACCTGACCGGCTATGCCGACGATAAACCCACCGGCAACCCGGATAGCACGCCCGGCAGCGACCTTTCCGATGACGATGGCAAAGGTGGCTGGGGGTGGCGGACGGAGAAACGCGGCAAGGTGCATGGGCCTTATTTCGGCGCGGAGAGCATTCCGATTGCTTCCGACGGCGGGAATAAAAAAGTCTTCCTGGACGCCTTCAAACAACAGATTTACTACTACAGATACCATCAAGGCGATTTGGAGTACAAAGCCGCGCATAATTCCGGCACCGGGCCTACATATCTGAACAAACTTCCCCATTACCGCGGGGACTTCGTTCTGATAAGCAAAGGACCGGATGGGAATTGGGGTACCATTGGCGGTACAGCTACGGCTCCCGATCCAGAGACCGGTTTTGACGACATAAGCAACTTCCTTGAATAGTGATAATTCATTTGTATGTTTTACTTTAGAAACAGTTCGAGCTGCATCCGCCGCGGGCGGGCGGGTTTTACGCTGGTGGAGTTGCTGGCGGCGGTGCTGATTCTCGCGATGGGCATCGGCCTGGTTGCGGGCATTGGTGCGAACGTTTTGCAGGATAGCCGCATCGACGAAACGCGGAACATACAGGCGGTGGTGCTGACGGCCTTGGCGACTTACTACAAGACCACCGGCACCTGGCCGGCTGGTAGCGGCGAACCGGACAGCGGCGCAAACCTGCTGACGGCGCTGCGGCGGGCGGGGCCTGAAACAAAACGCGCGCTGCAACGGCTGCCGCAATGCGGGCGGCGCGAAGATAATACAGGCATGGTGCATCTGCTGGACGGCTTTGGAAACAGAATGCTTTATTTTCAAACAGGTGGACTAGTCGGCAAAAGACCCCTGCTGATGAGCAAGGGCGCAGACCAAACCGATACGACCGACGATATCCTCGGCGAAACTGAGCCGGAAATGACACAACAGAAAAACTGATAACTTGTCAATTAACGGAAACCGAATCATGAAGCGAACAGCCAAAAAAACCAAAACGACGAATGCAAATATGACATACCACCTTCGACGCCGCGGAGCGTTTACCATGGTGGAAATCCTGATGGTAATCATGATTATCACCGTCCTGATGGCAATCGGTATCGGGGCGGGCTGGTATATGATGACCAAGGCAGAGGCTGGCCAGACCAAGACTACCATGGAAACCGTGATGTCCGCACTGGAACGATACAGGGAAGTAAAAGAAGCGAATATGAGCGGCAGCGGCACGGAAGATTTCAGTATGTTGTTTGATACGACCACCGACGAGGGCGCCGCTGCCGTCGTCATGCTGGAGAAACTGCCGACCGATGCGGTCAAAAATAAACCTCAAATTCTGGATGGATTCGGACAGAATCTTCGCTATTACGCGGAGGGGGGATTGGGCGGCACACCGCAATTGCGATCTGCCGGGCCTGACGGTGACTGGAATACCGACGATGACATTGTCTCCGACAAATAATGCTGGAAGAAATTTAAAAATAATTTAAAAAATCTTACAGGTGAAATGATGAGTCATACGAAAAATACCGTTCGAAAGTCCGCCGGGCGCCGGGGTTTTACCCTGATCGAATTGATTGTCGTAATCGGCATAATTCTTATCGTCGCCGCGTTGGCGTTACCGAACATGGCCAGAATGTTCAGCTCCGAGGCGGACGATCAGGCCTACAATATCTTCGCAGCCCAGTTGACTGCCGCCCGCGCACTGGCAATTACCACGGACAGCTACGCCGGCGTCCACGTCCAACTCGCCGCGGATAGCGTCAAGGTAGACAACGCCTGCTATTCGGCGATTGTGATTTACGACTCGGCCAACAAGGCCTTCCGCCTTGCCAAAGACTACGGCTACAAGCCCCAGCGAATGCCCGGGGCGATCGGATTCGGGGAATTAGGTAGCTCCTTTATCAGCGGGGGCAATTACACGGTTACTACCGGCAACATGGCAAACTTCACCAATTTTACCGTCGTGTTCAATCCTTCCGGCCAAGCGGTAAAGCTGGTCGATGGGGAAAATATAAAATTTATAGATACTGCCCTGTTTAGTGGGGCAACCAAATTATGGGATATGCCAGCCGAAGAACCGGCGGCGACGGCGGTAACGCTTTTCGACTACATGGCCCTGGACATGACATCGGATAAAAATGCTTACCTCAACGAGACCGGCCAATTCCTGGCGATAAACGTCTACACCGGCCAACTCTTCCCGCGAAAATAAGATCAGCCTACATACCAGCGCGACGGGAGCGAAGCTGCAGTTTTTGTAGGCCTGCCCCTTGGGGGCCGGGTCTTGACCCGGCGGTTGCATGGCACATGCAACAAGTTCGTCCCGTTCGGGTCAGCCGCGGCAAAAAACACGTTTGCCCAGGGATGTTTATCGGAGGGGGGTTTCCTGAAAGAAGGCTATCGCCTTCTTTTCGCCGGGTCAAGACCCGGCCTACAGGAACGGGTAAAAACAGAAACCGGGAATTGTGAATAGCCACCACGCGATTTCTACGCCACTCCTCTTCGAACAACCATGGTCCCCTGGGGACCATGCCACCCAGCTTCCCGTTGCTGCATAACCTACCTGCTACGTACCGTCCATTTCGTGGATGATTTCTTCGTCTTCTTCCAGCTCAATGGTCAGCACGTCTCGCAGGCTGATCATTCCCAGCAGTGTGCCTTCTTCCATGACAGCCAGGTGGCGGATATGTTTCGTGGCAAAGGTGTTGCTACAGGTTCGCACATCCGTCGCAAGACCGACGCTTGCTATCGGGCCGCTCATAACCTCGGACAATTCGGTGGTTTCCGTGCTTCGGCCGGGCGCGACGACGCGGCGGAGCAGGTCGCGCTCGGTAAAGATGCCCTGCACGTCACCACCATCCTTGATAACGACCGAGCCAACGTTGGCTTCGCACATCATGGTAACCGCTTCGTGGACTGTCGTGGACGGGGCAGCGACGATGACATCCGGCCCCTTGGTCATCAGGATATCTTCTACTGTCGCCATGTTCGACTCCTCATACAATGCGTCGTCCCAGCCTCGGCGCACAAATTACTCCCGCAGTCTTACGAATAGAACTGCACGGAAATACATCGGAACGGGCAGGAACAAACTTTGAGGGAACATTAAAAATTCATTATATGCAAATTAGGGGGTAGGCAGTTATTCGATGTCGACATACAATTAATGTGGGGCAGTTGATGTCGTTTAGTTGATTGACAATCGGTTACAGAGCAGTGTTTAAGGGGCACTGCTTTCTCGTTGGTGTTTTATTTCTTTTACAAGGGAGGTTTACCATGCTCGATCTGAACAAAACCCGGTTTTATGCTGTAATGGTCTGCGCCTGCGCGATGTTGCTGGTGGCTTGCTCGGCTGCCTCGGCGGGGTCTTATGATGATGCCGTCAAGGCATCCAATCCATTTGCCTACTGGCGATTCGAAGACGCAAGCAGCGCGAACGGCCAGCTCGCCGATGATGCGATGAATAACCACGATGGAACTTATACCGGTACGGTAGGCCTGACGGCAGCCGGCGGCGGAGTGCCCCTGTTTGGGGACGCTACTAACAAAGCTGCAAGTTTTAGCGGGAGTGGGCATATCGACATCGGCAGGCTGGGAACCCTCGGTACGGCCATGGGGACGGATGGAGTAGGAATGACTGTCGAATTCTGGGTCAACTCTTCAGCTACCGGCAATAATGGGGCGTTTGGGTCAAGCACCAGTGGCGGTAGCAGCTTTTTTGTCAATCTGGATGAGCGCCCCAACGGCAACCCTTCAGATGACAGGATTCGCGTCTTAGCAATGTCCAATGGCAGGCAATGGTATACCGGCCAGGATTCTGATACTAATGTTACGGACGGCAGTTGGAATTATGTGGCGGTAACCGTACAGTTCTCTGGCACAACGGAGACTATGAGCATATACATGGCCGACGCCGGAGATACGACAGCTACATTGGTAACCACTAAAACCAAGACTGTAACGGCTGGAGGATCCGGATCAAATTTCAACAGGAATCTGGCTATCGGTAGCATACGGTATAATGATGCTACCGGCCTGCTCCGGTTTAATGGTTTACTGGACGAAGTAGCCGTCTACGACAAAGTTCTGAGTACGTCGGACATGGATGCACACTTGCTTGCCTCCACCGTTCCAGAACCGGCAACTATAATTTTGCTTCTGCTGGGTCTGCCGTTGGCTCTTCGCCGTCGAAGAAAATAATTTGCTCACAGGTTTATGTTGCAAAGAGTTTGCAGGTTATGCAGCTTGCCTCTTGGGGGCAAGCCCAGGGGGCTTGCTGCATAACGGAAATAACGGGGAGATACCCGGTGCCGTAACGGAAGCGGGATACCGTAACGAAAGCGGGGTGCCGTGGCGGGAAGCGAAGCGACAGCCACGATGTCTGCATGCTCCCACGAAATAGAACACAGCTTGCGAGCAAACCGTGCCTCCCAGCCCTGAACGTGGCGGCTTTTACCGCATGGCCCATAGCCGTTCGATTTGTTCCGCGGCGGCGAACAATTGCTTGCGCAGTATTCCACGGCGGGCGGGTGCGAAGCGGACAAGCGGTATGCACACGCCGAGGGCGGCGATTACCTGTCCATCGGCGTTGCGCACGGGCACAGCCATTGTCCCCACCCCGGCGGTTCCTTCTTCGATGCTGACGACGTAGCCTTGACGGCGTATCTTCGCCAGGTTTTTACACAATTGGTCCCGGCTGGTTATTGTGAGTGGCCCCATTTTAATCAGGTGCAGTTTTTCCAATACCGCCTCCTGTCGCTCCGCCGGAAGAAATGCCATCAGCAACTTCCCGGTTGCCATGGTGTGGGGATAGGCGAAGGATTCGCACTCATAGCCGACAGTCAACGGCTGTTCGGAACGGGCTTCAACCAGTCCGAACACCGCGCCGCCTCGCAACTCAGCCAGCAGAACACACTCGCCGATATCACTCGACAAAGCGGAAACCACGTCGCCGCACAGCGCGGATCGATCTTGATTCGCCGTCCAGTGTTTGGCCATCTGGCAGATGCGCGAGCCGAACATGTAAGGCATGCCGCTGTCGGCCTGGCTTACCATTTCGTGGGCCTGCAGCGTACGCA
>JAIORC010000163.1 GCA_021108335.1 Phycisphaerae bacterium | reverse complement strand
ATGAAAAATAGAAAAGTCGCTTTCTGTAAGCGTCCTTACATTTTCAGTATACCTCGGATTGGATATTTGTCAAGCATTAATGGTGAAAATTTTAGCGGTAGGGAACAGGGAGGGTGCCCGGTATCGATAAAGAAGTCGAAAACACAGGTTATGAAGGGCCGGAAGCTATTGGCCGAGGATGTAACCCCCCTGCCAGCAAACACTTACAACGAAAACATGATCGAGCCAAAGATAATCCGGAGGAATTCCGTCGTCCTTATCCAAGGCTTATACGGCGATGTGATTAATTAATGCGATTGGTTGCTGCTATGCTGGAGAATCTATCAGCCTCCGTGCATTGTCGTTAAAGATCGCTTCGACGTCCTGCCGGGTAAGCCCCAGATTTTCGCACGCCTGTTTCAGGGCGTATAACGCTTCGTACATATACAGCGTATAAGTCGCTTCCACTTCCGGGGGTTCCCGGTCTTTGTTGAAATAAAAGGGATAGCTGGTTCGATTTGTGTAAGTTTTGCCCTGCCATTGCCGCCGGCCTCGCATGTAGAAGACGGGGTTGTCGGTACCGTACAGGATGCGATTTGCCCCTAGAGTTTCCAATGCAAAGCGATGAACTTCGGGATTCAGCACGGCTGAGTTGTCAAAATACAATCCCTGGTCGTCGGCCAATTGCGGCAGGGCTTCTTTGGCGTGTTCTATCGTATAACATCGGCCGAGATGGGCGATCACGAGAACCACGTTGGGATATCGCTTGCGAATCTCCTTTATCTGGGCGATATTGGCCGGATGCCCAAGCCGGTCGGCTTTCGGTACGTGCAACATCACCCACCCGCGCAACTCGTTAAGCACTTCGAGTTGATGATGCGGGAGAAAATCAAAAATATCCGCTTCCAGATGTTTGCTGCGGACGGTACCCTCCTGGCCGATCATGGAGTAGTAAACTTTCACGCCCAACATTCCTGGCTGCCCCAGCAGGGTCGCGATGGATTCGGCAGACCATTGTGGGCCAATCACCGCCAGACTATACCATCCGCGTTTCTCGCACTGCTTTTGCAAATCGGTGTTGCATGCTTCGAGATCGTAATCGAGGGTCGGCATGCCGAACGCCAGACAGGAAAAGTCACGCCCCGGAAAGACAGTTTCGTAACACCGCTGGGCATCGGCGGCACCTATCGGATCGTTGACTTCGTTAACCCAATAATCCCGGCGCTGTTGCTCTGTTATCGGTGCGAGACGATACTTCGGCTCACAGAAATGCGTATGGGCATCGAAAATACGTTGCGGTAGCCAGTTTTCCAAATGCTCCCGCCAGAATTCACGATCGACATCGGTATATTCCCATACATGGTAGAGCGGCACAGATTTCATCTTATTATCCTTTGCTTTAGGGAACCTCTAAAAATTCATTTCTGCTACGAACGGCTGCAATTTTCGCGGGCTTCGTTGTCGGGGCAAAATCGTCCTCGACGTAGCTATGGCTACGCCTGCGGCGATTTTGACTCTCCGCCTTGCCCGCAACAATTTCGCTCGTTCTCGCGACGAAAGCAATTTTTAGAGGCTCCCTTTATAACTTCGCCAAGCTCGATATCTCGTTCCACGAGCGAGCGGGCAATTATCGCAGCACCAACGGCGCTGACATCCGGTTCTTCAATACAGGCAACGGGCAGGCCCGTCACATCGGAAACTATCCGCGGAGTAACTTTACTGCAGGCCGCCCGCCCGGCCATTACCAACCGCTTTACGCACAGGCCCGCATCGGTAAGCATTTTCAGTCGCCCGGCAAGTTCACACGCCAGGCCCTCAATAACAGCACGGATTACGTGGGCCTTGGTATGCGACAATTTTAAACCGGTCAGCTTTGCGTCGCCTTGAACCATCAAGGGCGAAAACATCAATCCGTCGCAGCCAGCCGGAACGCTTTGAATCATTTCGTCCAATTCCGCGGAATCAATTTCTTCCAGCCCCAGCGTTTTCAATGCCCACGACAGCGATGACCCGCCATTGGCCATCGAAAGTATCTGGCCGTACAACCCATCGACCACGTGCGTACACTCAAAAGCCAAATCGACAACCGGGCCGGTAAGTTTATCCGTTACCGCAAGCAAAACCCACGCGGTGCCGGCTCCGAACATCACATCGCCTGCACTCACAGCCCCGCAACCAAGTGCAGCGGCGTATTGATCGTGAATCGCGGGCGAAACGGGTATGCCGGCTGGCAGGTTTGTCTGCTGCGATATTTCTTCAAGCAAGCCGCCTGCCGGGGTGTTGGCTGTCAACAAGTCCGGCAACTGGCCCTCGCAAATGTCTATTTTTTCGAGCAATTCCGGGTCGGCCTTACGGAGCGATGGATTGTAAAGCATGGCCAGCGAGAGGCTTGTCGCATCGTGAGCAGCCCGGCTGCAAAGCCTGGAAACAATAACATCTCCCACATAACCAACCCGAAAACCCTCCGGCAATAATCTTTCTTCACGAAGGCGGAGGATTTGCCCAGGCGTTACCACGCTCATTCCGTGTCCGGTATGAGCGGCGAACCATGCGGCCCCCAGTTCACCGGTGAGTTTGGCGTCATAAGGTTTTCCCCGCTTATCCATCCAACTTATGACGCGTCCGAAAGGCTCGCCGGCTTCATTCTGAATCTGAATTGCTCCGCCCTGGCTCGATACGCCGACCGCCTGAATTTCCAGCCCGATACCCGAACCGACAGCTGCCTTAATCGCCGAAAGCACCGCAGCCCAAATCTGCTCTATGTCCTGCTCGACGCCACCGTCGGCCATGTGGAATATATCAACGGGCGAAGAGCCGCCAGCAACCACCCTGCCGTCGCCGTCTGTAACGACAGCCTTTATATTTGTCGTACCAAGATCAATCCCAAGATACATTGAATTATACCTCAATATAATCGGCATCGAGCAAATCGGCAGCCGACTTCAAGCGGCTTCGGGCATCACCGAAACAAACCGCGTTATGGTGCGGCCCGCCGACTTTGGCGTAGGCGGTAAGAAAATCACGCACATCGCCGCTTTCAGGCACCAGGCGAAAATGCGGCGTTTCCATGGACGGCAACGGGCCGAAATCGTCGATTCGCATCTGGCTGACGATGAATCGCCATTTCTGATTCGCTCCCAGGCTGAGGGCAAAAAGCGTCGCAGGCCCCGGCTGAAAGTTCGTAACCAACGCCAACTGTCTTTCACGCGTGGGTGTAATTTTCGCAGCCCGGGCAATCATGCGAATTTTCCCGTCCGTTCGGGCCATGGCAACGCTGGCTTCGCCCATGTGGCTCATAATCACGCCGTTGTTGCCAAAGTCGACCGTAAATATCTCGCTGAAACTTGCCGGCGATTTGAGGCGATTGAGTAACCAACTACCGGCTGCCCCCACAAGATCGCCCTCACCCGCAAAACCGATCCCTTCACCCATCAGTCGGCTGGCTGCGACAAAAGGTAACGTAACGGTGCGTTCGTCCTCGCCAAAGGCCATGAATTGATAGCTGAACGCATCCAGCCTGTTGTCTTTAACGATTGCCCGCAGCGACAGTTCAGCCCGTGCGGTGGCTTCCAGATCGGTTTCGGTCAAATCATCCGCCAGATCGTACTTTTCGCGATACTCCGCGATGAGATTCGCAACCGATTCGGCATCAGCGGATTCAGATCGCTTTATGTATTGCTCGACCGAAATCGACTGCCATCGACAGCCGAGCGTAGCTGCCAGGTGCGTACTGTCATGTGCGAAATCGCCCATGCCGGGAAACGGATAACCGATCAGGCCAAGCCTCGCGCGACGCAATCCGTTAACAGCGGCAGCCGAGACGAAAAAGTCTTCCAACTCTCCCAATGCCTCATTGTCTTGAATATGTGAAGTAACGTATTCAAATTTCACGCCGCTGCGCAGCAAAACATTGCATAAATCCTGCGTACCGTGCACACCGTGATTATTTCTCATTTCGGCGGAACCAAAAGAGTCGTCCGCGACGAAAAGTTCCTGCGTGTTCCAGACGACAATCGGCAGCCGCGTTCGCTTAAAGGCCGGAAGCGATATCTGGCTGGGCGAATATGTAAGGCAAATCACGAGCAACGCGTCCAGATCGGCGGCTTCGTACCGGGCGATAACGTCGTCAATATCTTCAGGCGTATAAACAGCTCGTTCAAATTGCACATCGGCAATCGGCTCCAATGCCGGCAAAAGAGATTGCTTTACCCATTGCTCACGCTGCGGGCGAAGGTCGGGCGCCAGCGTTTCATAGAGTTCAAGCGTAAGACCCACAACGCCTACTCGCGGCTTTGACTGCTTATTCATTTGATTATTCCCTGGTTAAATTTTCTCGTGATGAATATTTTTGAGGCGGACGTTAAATTCATCGGCTATGCCCAGAGCCGCAAAAATCTCATGCCACCTGTCTCGCTGATTCTCGTGAATCAGATAGGGTTCAAATCCCAGACGGATATAAGTTTTTATCGCAGCCAGACGACTGTCATCTGTTTGCAATACTGCACTTTTCCTGTTTTCCGCAACAAATTGTTGCAACGCCGCCATATTAACCCAATATCCCAATCGCCTGCCCTGATGGCCCGGTAACACACCTACCATGTGTATATATCCAGCATCGGCACCGAATTTTTCCTTATACCATGCGCTGGCGGTTGCAACCGGTTCGTCATTGTAAGTTATAAACAGAACTCTTTCCGGTCTGCAAGCCGTATCTTTTCTCATCCTATCTTCAAACTTATCGGAGTTGTCCTTGCGATTGAACGATTCAGCTATTATCTTTTCCCATGCCTGCTCATCGCCGTCTCTGAAATGCCTCACCGCATAACCTGCCGGCAATTCGACAGGTTCGAGATTCTCCAGATTCGGACGAACCATAACAAGCTGCGGTAATAATCGTTCGTTTGGCATTTATCTTTTTTCCTGGTTCATACAGGCATCGTAATACGCCAGGATATTTTCCACAGGCATATTTTCCATCATGCTGCTGGAGGGTGCGATAATAACTCCGCCGTTGCGGGAATTCGCTAAATCTATCATCCGCGTAACATCGTCGCAGACCTCTTGCGGCGTGGTGTAGAAGGTCGTGGTAACATTTACACTGCCGCAAAGGAACGGCAGCTTGCCGTTTTTGCAGGGAGTCTGGGCCAACACTGACATATCCATTCCCTTGTCCTCCTCGAAACCCTGATAGCCGTCTATACCGCAGGCCGTCAAATCCTGCACAAGTGGCATGATGTTCCCGTCGCTATGCCACATCCAATGCACGCCGGCATCTATAAGAGGTTCCGCCGCATGTTTGAGGTGCGGAAAATATATTTCATGAAGCACTCGCGGCGAGACAAATGGGCCATCGTTACCGCAAATATCCTCACCGGAATAAACCAGCGGGATCATATCGTTTTCCCTTATCGCTTCGGAAATGGCGATATTTTGAAGCCGACCCTGCTCACCGGAAAAGGCAAATAATCGCTCCATCGCCTCCGGATAGAGGCTGTGGGCCATTAAATAGTTCTCGTAGCCGACGCGGGTATACCACATCCACGATACCGTTCCGCAGAGATGCCCCGGAACCCAGACTATCGGCTTAAGGAAATCGCCCCACGCATCAAGCTCCAGCCACCGCTGTTTTGTCGTCTGGTGGTCGACGTACTTTCCGGCATCGCCAACCGGTGGAATCGACAGACAAAAATCCCTGAGGTCTTCCGGTGAGTCGAACTGGCCGTGTTTTTGGGTCCACTCGGCCATAAATGCACCTACAGTGCTCCCAAGCCCGCCACGGGCAACCACCTCAGCACCCGGCCCAACGGTACTGTCCTGCCTGTCGGGCAAAACAAACTGGAGTATCAAATCAACATCCCAAATTTTCATAGCCGCGGCGAAAACTTCCTTGGGATTTTCCTTGTAATCGTCCCTGCCGGTGACAGCCTGCAAGCCGGCAATGGTACCGTTATTGCCTTGGTACGGAAGGCGGTCGGTTGGCTTGAATTCAATAGCATCCAGTACCCGCCGACGCTTTTCCTGATATGCTTTTTCGGTTTCGGTCATCGCATCATCCTTCTGCATCGTAGCGAGTTTACTTCGGCGCGTCGCCCCAGTCGGGCACTTCCAGCCATTCGCCGTCCTTCATTGCCGACTTGTGCGCCATTATGCCCGGCGCAAGATAACGCACCGATTCCCATGCGGTTATTGCCGGCGGCCGGCCCGTCGCTAGCGCATCGACAAACTCGTGAACGAGATAGGCGTGCGATCCCTGATGCCCGCCGTAAACACTTCCCGTATTGCCTGCGCTTTTTTCAAATGCTTCAAGGACTTCCGGCGGCAAAGGATCTCGCATCTCATCAACCGTAACCGGCTTTAATTCCTTTTCATGCTTCGTCGCCCACTTCCCGTTGCCTTCGCCGAGTTCATAGAAACCGCCTTCCGTGCCGCAAAGCTGCTCGAAGCCCTCATAGCACCAGGAACCGTCGCGGCGGAATTCAGCAAAACGCGCGACCACGCCGTTATTCAATCTCAGCAGGGCTATTTCGTTGCAGAACGGATTCTCAAAAATCGTATCCTTTCTAAACCATTCGTCATTGGGATATTCATAGCCGAGACACGCCACCTTCGTAACATGCGTATTCATAACACTCAAAAAACCGCTTATAGAATGTGTCGGGTAGTGCATCGGCGTCGCACCGCTCTTGGACATGTCCCAATTGTCGCCCCAGCGGTGTTTGGCAATATCGACGAGATGGGATTGGGGATTTCGATAATCGTGCGTGTATTTCCCCTCGGCATAGGTGAACTCGCCGAACGCGCCTTCCGCTGCCCGACGGCGGCAGTACATAGCCGCCGGGTAGTAATAGGAGGTTTCCGCCAGGAAATAGTGCATTCCGGTCCGTCGCGATGTTTCGATAACCTTGTCGCACCAATCCAATACTTCGTCGCCGCTTGGAAGCATGGTCAACGGAACGGCACTCCAGACATGCTTCCCGGCTTCCATCGCCTGTATCGCCTGCGGCGCATGCAGCCACGGCTGGGTCATAATAACCACGGCGTCAAGGTCAGAACTGCAAACCTCTTCCAGGCTATCATACCCTTCGGTAAGCTCGAACGTTTTGAGATTCTCTTTTACCCGCTCCGGTTCGATGTCGCACAACGCAACCCTGTCCACCATCGGATGATCGCGAAAAAGCCTGATAAATCCCGGAGCAAATCTACCGCAACCGACAACACCTATGCTGATACCCATGATTATATATCCTTTCTGTTTGTGGCCGTCTCTCAGTTTCCTCGACCATTTTCTCGATAGTATTTCAAGCCTTCTATTAGCGTGCGAATGTTTTCACGATTCGTAGACGGCGCTATAGAGCTACTGCCTCCAAGCATCAGCCCCACCTCAGGCCCGTTTTCGACCAGCCACCGCAGTTGCTTCTTCACATCTTCCTTGCTCCCCATCGGCAGTGTTGTGGTTACGGAAACTCCACCCCAGATGGCCAGCGGGCCGCCGTTACGATCTTTCATTTTGCATATCTCAACGTAATCCATTCCATCTTCGTACTGGAACCCCTGAAAACCGCCTATACCCGCCTCAATCAGGCGCGGGACCATCTGCATCAAGTTACCGTCACAGTGCCAGATCAACCGGATGCCGGCTTTCAGAAAAGGCTCGATAGACCGGGCAAATGCGGGAAACCAGACCCTGTCCAGCGACTCGACATTCACCAGCGTGCCTCTGGAATCCGCCATGTCGTGATCAAGCCGGATCAGCCGAGGCAGGCCACCCTCGATGATCGCTCGCGCCGCCAGAGTATTTCTCTTAACCGCTACGTCCGCTTGAAGGTTGAAATCCTTCTCGATTAAATCCGGGAACAGCGCATAGGCCATAAAATAGTTCTCATAGCCATACTGATTGTATCGCAAAGATGGAAACCGCTGGAATCCGTAAGAACTGTTCGGGCGTCTGGAATACGGAATCTTCAAAAAGTTCATTCCAAACAATTCCTGTACCTCCACTTCCCCGGCAATAAGCTCTGCTACTATAGTCTCGCCCTGGGCCTCGACGTCACGGGCCTCTTGCACCATTCCCGGGAAATCCGACTGCTCAAGCTGTTCCGCAACGGCTTCGGGGGAATCGATGACCTTCCCGTTAACGACAATTTCCTTGATCCCGGTCGTAGCCCCTCGCTGAGTCCCGGAATCATATCCACCGCTTCCCATGGATAACGGGTTCCTGGGAATCCACTGATCACATGTGCACGTCCCGATTTTCTTTTGAAAAGCCAGGTATACCTTTTCCGGGTTCTTTTCGTAATCACCCGGCTGGAATCCAGCCACTTCTTCCAGCATTCCCCAGTCCATGACATGCAGCATATTATTGGGAATGCCCCTGGTCGCCTTGAATGCCAGCGTATCCCACGCCAATTGCGCGTTTGCTTCCCATTTACCTTTGTACTGCTCATATCCGTCGTTCATCATATTCTCCATTGATTTCGTAGTCTTCGTAAGTTCTCGTAATATATGTCGGGCTAAGACGAAGGTGCGTCGCCCCAGTCCGGTACTTCCAGCGTTTCACCGTCTTTCAGCGCCGATTTGTGGGCCATGACACCCATCGCCATGTAGCGGGCCGCTTCCCATATATTGATGGCCGGTACTCGGTTACCGGCCACGGCGTCCACGAATTCATGGACAAGATACGGGTGAGAGCCGCCATGCCCCGTCGGCACGAAATCATCGTCCGGCGTGGCATCAGGATTATGTACCTTCTTGAACGCTTCGGCGACCTCCAGAGGTAGAGGGTCTCTCATTTCTTCATTGGTCAGCGTGGTTATCTCCAGCGGTTTAGCCGGTTGCGTGCCCTTTCTGAAGTTCTCTTTCCAGGTATTTTCCGCATACGTACCGGCTGTACCCAGAACCCGGAATGTCTCGCTGTCCGCGATTGTTCCGGCTACCTCCCGGAATTCACATATACGAACCGTAGCCCCGTTACTCATCTTGAAGAGGGCGGTCTCGTCGGTTATGTCCCCTCCCATATACGGATCGTCTGTCTTATTCCTGTGACCGTACGCGTTGACCTTTATCGCGTGGGCATTCATTACACACACCGGCCCGCTCGTCGAATGTGTCGGGTAGTGCATCGGCCCGTTTATGATTCCAGCCTTCGCGTATTCCTCTGAAAGTTCATTCCACTCTTGTCCGGCCTTGCTGGCCAAACGTTTCCTGTTTACCTCGCGGAGACTGCACGAGGCATCCACATCATGAAAATATTCCCCTTCGGCATAAACAAAATCACCAAAGGTCCCTTCAGCGGCTTTCCTCCGGCAGAACATCGTCGCGGGCCTGTAGTAAGTGGTCTCGCCAAGCATGTAATGCTTGCCCGTTCGCTTAACGGTCTCGACAAGATTGTTGCAGCACTCAAGTATTTCGTCCCCGTCGGGGACTGCGATAATCGGTACAGCACTGTAAACATCTTTCCCTGATTCCATCGCCTGGATACATTGCGGCGCGTGCAGCCACGGCTGAGTGATAATCACCAGCGCGTCGAGATCGCTTTTGCATATCTCATCCAGCGATTCATACATGTCTTTCCTGTTGAACTTGTCCTGCCACGACTCCATTTCGGCATATTTCTCCATCCGTTCCGGCTCGCGATCGCACAGTGCGACCCGGTCAACCAGCGGATGGCTCTTGAAAAGATCCGCGAAACAACTGCCAAACTGACCTAACCCAACCAAACCTATGCTGA
>JAIORC010000319.1 GCA_021108335.1 Phycisphaerae bacterium | reverse complement strand
ACAGGGAGACGATTATGTCATTAGCTTCTCGCGGATACAAACTTCTTTGCCATCTCTATCGCAATGTCCTTCAGCGGATGCGGGTTCTCCAGCAAATGCAAGAGCGAGGAATAATCCCCTTATCCGGTTCAGCCTCATCCGGCTCAGCTCCTTTAGTCGTTTCCTATTCCAAGCCCGCCTTGGCGACAATGGAACAACTGGAACCACGTCTGATGTTGGATGGCGGCGATGTACTGTCCCCTATAGTTGAGGATATAGTGCAACTGCCGGTCAATGGCGGGATCGTTGTTGGCGAAATTGACGCTCTGACGGTGCAGGTCAATGAGGACATGCAGTCCCAGGGCGTCAATGACGCGACAAGTTGGGAACTACGCGATGCCGGCTCTGACGGTCTGCTTGACACGGCGGATGATTTACTGCTTTCTTTAGGGACAAACCCAGCTTATGCATCAGGAACGGAAATCGACCTCGACATAACTTCCGGTCCGCTCCAGACAGGCACTTATCGTCTAACCGCCTTAGCCTCTGCATTGAAAGATATCGCCGGCAATCCCCTCGACGGCAACAACGACGGTACGGGCGGCGATGATTATGTTCGTGAATTCCATATTATTGAAGATTTGGTGTTGTCGACCGATTCCGGTCAGGCTGTTTCCGGTGCTGTTGGTGCTTCAGACCCGGAGAGTTCCCCGCTGAGCTATTCTTTGGCGGAGGAACCGGTTCATGGGGCTGTTACGTTCAATAGTGACGGTACGTTCACCTATACGCCGATAGCCGATTTTGTCGGCACCGACAGCTTTGCATATACTGCCAGTGATGGCGAGTTGGTTTCCAATCCAGCGATGGTAACGATTCGTGTGAATTCGATTTCCGTCAGCGACAGCGACTTGATCGCTCATTGGAAGCTGGATGAGACGGACGGTGATTTGGCTGTTGATGTAACGGGTAACGGCCATGACGGCGAGCTTAAGAACATGAACACCTCTACTTGCTGGACGCCTGGCCAGAGGAGTAATGCCCTTGATTTTGACGGTGGTGATGATTACGTCGAAGTATCTTCATTCAATTACGAATTGAATGAGATAACGGCTTCCTTCTGGATGAACACGAGCGATACGTCAAAGTTTGGCACGCCGATCGCCTGTTCGGATGGAGACACCCATCATAACGAGTTTTTGCTCTACGACTATCGGAATTTTAATATTTGGATCAACGACTATTATGTAAATACGAACATTTCCGCCAACGACGGGAACTGGCATCATATTGCCGTAACCTGGCGAAGTTCAGATGGCCAGGTCAAACTTTACAAGGACGGCGGCGCTGTTTATTCCGGCACGTTAAAGCAGGGAACCACGATTAGTCTGGCCAATTTAATACTTGGCCAGGAGCAGGATTCTTTCGGCGGAACTTTCGAGGCGCGCCAGGCCTTTACAGGCCTGATGGATGATGTTCGTATCTACAGCCGCGCACTGTCGCAGGAAGAAGTAGCTGACCTTGCCGACATAGTCGGCGAGAATGTCAATTTCAATGACCAGACGATTACTCCGTATGGTGCCGACAATGGTGTTGCAACTGTGGAGGATTGCGGCGATACGGTAAATATCACCGGCGAAGCGTTCAAAAAGATGTCATCTGATTATGAGGTAACGGCTAATACTATTCTCCAGTTTGATTTTCGGTGCGACGAAGAAGGGAATTTCCATGGAATCGGGTTCGATTCCGACAACACCTTCCCAGCCGGCAACATATTCAAGCTGTACGGCACGGACAACAACGGCGCGATAGAAGTATTTGACGATTACGACGGTTCGGGCTGGAAGACGTACAGAATCAACATGGGGGCTTACTTTACCGGCCAGCTTGCGAATCTGACGTTCGTCCACGACGGCCCAGCCGAAGGCCTGTTCCGCAATATGAGTGTGTATGAACTGGAGGAGGTTTATTGGGATGGTGGTGGCGATGGCGTTTCCTGGAATGACGCGCTGAACTGGTCTGACGACTTGACTCCGACGGCCTTGGATCACGTCATTATCGATGTCGCTGATGATCCAACTATTACCATCTCCTCGGGGGAGCAGGTCGTAGGCATGTTGACAGTCAACGAGACTCTCAATATTGCCGGTGGAAGCCTGGCGGTTCAAACTTATGCCGAACTCAACACCGATATCAATTTGTCCGGCGGTACTCTGGTAGGAGGAATGTGGGGCGGGACAGGCAATATCCTCGCTACAGGTGGCACACTTGATGGCGTTACATTGGATACTGGCTTTGAGTTGCTTGATTTTTCCAGCAGTTATTATTATCGCACGTTGACGATTCTTAATGGTTTAACGGTCAATGATGTTTTTACGGTGGGGAGCAAAGGAAAACTAGAGTTTTCCGGCAGTCAAACGCTGGCTGGTAATGGTCAGGTGGTGCTGACGTCAAGCAGTAGCAGAGTTTACGCCTATGGGAGTGATTCCGATCCAACTACGTTGACGATTGGTCCTGATTTAACTGTTCGAGGCCGTGGGAGTATTGAGAAAAACAGTGATGGGGACAGTGTAGTCAACCATGGCACAATTCTGGCCGACAATAGTTATTTAACTATCAACGCCCCATTGGACAATTATGGGACACTGAGGGCGACATCAGGCAGCTTGTCGCTAAGTGGCCTTCAAACGACTAACAAGAGCGAGGGAACAATTGAGGTTGCCGGCGGCAGCGTGTCTCTGAACTATAGTTGGGATAATATTGGACTTATTGACGTCAGCAGTGGCACGTTGAATTTGGGGGGAACATTCAGCGCCGCCGATCAGGGGACGTGGAACCGCAGCGGCGGTACGGTGAATATTACCGGTACGCTGGAGAATGTCGACAGTACCCTGACATTGTCGGCGGCGACAACCGGCCAGTGGTATTTGAGTAGTGGTGGGACGATTCATGGCGGTACGGTGGCCAGTACCAGTACTGATGATACGTTATTGAAGGCCGAAGGTGGCATACTCGATGGCGTTACATTGGATACTGGCTTTGAGTTGCTTGATTCTCCCAACAGTTGGTCTTATCGCACGTTGACGATTCTTAATGGTTTAACGGTCAATGATGTTTTGACGTTGGGAACCAGAGCAAACCTAGAGTTTTCCGGCAGTCAAACGCTGGCTGGTAATGGCGAGGTATTGCTGACATACCAGAGCAATGTTTTTGCCGGGAGTAGTTCATCAGATCCAACCATCTTGACGATTGGTCCTGATTTAACTATTCGAGGCCGTGGGGGTATCAAGACAAATAGTGGTGATCACAGTGTAGTCAACCATGGCACAATTCTTGCCGACAATAGTTATTTAACTATCAACGCCCCATTGACCAACGAAGGGACGCTGAGGGCCGATGACGATAGCACTCTTTATGTCAGCGCCGCTTTAGATAACAAGGGACAGGTTGAAGCCATAGGGTCTTCAAAGGTGGATATCAACGGAACTGTAATTTGCGGTTCCGCCAGTCCTGTGTCAGGTACGGAAATCTTTTTGTATTGGGAGGGAATGCCCAATGATGAAAATATGACAAGTAAGGTGGAGTTGTTAACAGGAGACACCTTTTATGAATGGGCAACTTTGTCTTCTTCGTATTCATATAACGAATTTGTCGTAAATAATCTTCAAGTGGGTACATCACATGTGTCTCGTTATGTTGTAACTGACACAGACGGTGGGGCATGGATGTACAGATCCGCTCCCACACAGACTTTGGACCAGATGGATGCGGCGGGCTGGGGGCGCGTGTCATCGATTGTCTGTGATGAGGACGGCTCGTTGCTTACTGCTTATTCAAATGGCACAATCGATTGGCAACTTGATAGCGATTGGCGTTTTGCAGGCTCTGCGCCGGGGGTTTTGGCAACAGTTGGCCTTGGATTGGTTCAGGATGGCTCGATTTCTAATGGAACGAACAAACTATATCAGGATGACGACGATACATGGACATGGAAAAGACCTCCTTCTTCTTCTGGGCCAGTTCGATTTACTACTTATACGGTGAACGTTGGTGAGCGTTTAGGTACTCCTGATGGTGCTGGGACTTTTGAGGAAAATTTCAGTGATGACCCGATTCGTTATTTCGATGGTGCGGTGTGGTTCGATACGACGGATTTGAAGTCTGAAGGTTTTGGTGCCGATTTTGGCCAGACGCGTAGTTGGAGCAGCCAGGGTCAATTTGTTACCAGCACGCGAAATGGTGCGGGAGTAATCAATACAAGTTTGCTTTCCCTGAAGGAAATAAATGGCTGGGAATCCGTGAGTATCATTCGAAGCAGCACGGATGTCCGAAATTTCGAATGGAACTCCGACGATGGGGAATATGAGTCGGGCAGCTTTATTCAGGACACTCTGGATAGAACCGGCGGAGAATATATTTTAACGGACACACTTGGCAATCAGACACGATTCTTCGATTTCGATTCCTCTGTGCCCGAAAAGCAGCGTGGGCAGTTCAAGAGCTTTACCGATGTCGGCGGAAACCTGACGTATGTAGCCGTCTGGACCGCGGATGGGGATATTGCGGAAATTCGTCGCCAGGACGCCGCGGGGGTTGACGGTGAATCCTGGTCTTATATTTACTTCCCCGAGGGGAATCCCAATGCGGGTAAGATTCAAACCGTTCAGCGTCGCCATCCTGACGGCGAAGGCGGCTGGGATGTCGTTCAACAGGTGGAATACGCGTATTACACGGATGGCGAATCGAATGGTAACTTGGGCGACCTGAAGACGGCTACAATCCAGGATGGCTCGGGTAATTCGATAGAGACGAAGTACTACCGGTATTACAAGTTCGCCGAGGCCGGTGGATATCTTCATGGCCTGAAGTATACGTTCGACGGCAATAGCTTTGCTCGTTTACAGGCAGCTGTGCCGGATCCGTTCTCCGCTACGGATGCCGAAGTTGCTTTGTATGCGACACATCACTTCGAATATGACAAGCAACATCGTGTAACTCTTCACGAGATTCAAGGATTCGCCGGTGAAGCCACGGATGGTATCGGAACGTTCAGCTACGAGTATTTCACCAGCGACAATGCGGAAGGGGCAAATGCCTGGAAGTATAGAACTATAGAGACTCTCCAGGACGGCAATCAAAACATCGTTTATTGCAATTCTTTGGGCGAGGTAATGCTTAAGGTCTTCCGGAATCTGAACGACCTGGCGAACCCGGCCTTGGAAGGGCGCGAATGGATTACGTTTTATAAATATGATGACGCCGGCCGGCTTTTGTGGGAGGCAGATCCTTCCGCCGTTACTGGTTATGATGAGACGAAAGCCGATCTGTTGAATGACCAGGCCGGCAACTACGAGTATCTTGCGGATGATTCCGGCTTGATTCAAATTACGGATTATTATACCTCGACGACGGCTACCGAATCGATTGCCGGTAGTGTGGATGGATATATTCATGCCCATCAGGAACAGCATGGCGAACTCGGTACATCTATTATGCTCGATAGCCGGGATTACTTTGTGCATTCGTTCGATGAAATTACGATCAATCCCGAAGCCAACCTCACGGTATATCAAAACATTGACGGTACGGGTGCATTAACAACCAGCTTTGATTATAGTTGGTATGCCGACTCGAATCAGATGGAGTCCCGAACATCCACCTTGCCGATTGTCGGTTCTGATCAGAACGGGTCCGAAACCTCCGATACAATCATGGAATTCTATGATTCCTACGGCCGCGTAATCTGGCTCAAGGATGCCGACGGCTATATCGGCTACACGGAGTATGATTTCGTAACCGGTGCGATTGTTAAGCAAATTGGCGACGTGGACACCACATTGGGTGGTTTTACGAATCTTCCCGTGGGTTGGGTAACGCCGGCAGGCGGGGGGCAGCATCTTGTAACGGAAGTGGAAGTCGATGGCCTGGGGCGTTCCATTCGGAATACTGACCCGAATGGGAATATTACATATACGGTCTACAACGACACCAATTTTGAAATTCGGATTTATCGCGGCTGGGATGAAACCAATGGCCTTACTGCTACGGGGCTTATTGAAGTTTTGCGTGAAGACTCGCAAGGCGGCTATGTTGAGATGCTTACTATGGCAGCTCTGCCCCATGTTACAGGCGGCAGGCCGGACGGCAGCGAAGAAATCAGCGACTTGAAATCCCTTAGGCGCATATATGTCAACAATGCGGATCAAACCATGGCGACGGAAGAGTACTTTGATCTTTCCGGCCTGGCTTATTCGGCGGCTCCGCACCTGGGTAGCGAGGGAATCAATTATTACCAAACTTCTTATGAGTATGAAAGTCACGGCCAGGAGAGTCGTGTTCAAAATGCCGTTGGCACTATTACGCATAGGCTCTTCGACGGATTGGGTCGTCTTACGGCGGTCTATATGGGCACAAATGACGATACAACGGATGGTGAGCCATGGTCGCCGGCCAATGCCGCGGCAGAGTCTAATATGGTAAAGGTAATCACCTACCAGTACGACAATAATGGGGTAGGTAGCGGAAATTTAACACAGGCTACCTCTCATCCTGACAGCGATCCCACCCATGATCGAACTACTGTAAGTCTTTATGATTGGCGGAATCGCCTTGTAGCGACGAAATCTGGGGTTCAATCCAGTGAGGATGACGCTACTGATCGGCCTTTGGTTATTCAAACGCTGAATAATCTGGGGCAGACTGTGGGGCAGTATGTCTATGATGGCGACGGCCTGCCGATGTCGGATGTTGATCAGGACGGGCTTCCTGATGCTCTTGACGCGGATAAATTACGAGCCCAAACCGTAATAGACTACGACAATCGAGGGCGTGCATTCCAAACGACGGACTACCTGGTTGACCAGCAGACTGGGGCGGTTTTGGCGGCTTCCTTTGTTGCGCAGACCTGGTATGATCGCCGGGGCTATGCGGTCAAGGCAAGTGATTCGAGTGGTTTGACGGCCAAGTTTACCTATGATGGGATGGGACGGTTGGCTGCGAGCTACCAGGCCGATAGCAGTGATGATATCTCCTGGGCGGATGCGTTGAACGTGGATGGCGATGTCGTCTATCACGAAGAAAATTACACTTACGACGCAGCCGGAAATGTAATCACAACAATCGCGAAGGACCGATTCGGGGACGAATCCGACTCTTTGACCGGTGCTCTAGGCGATTCGCAGACCGGGCCAAAGGCTCGGGTAAGCTATACCGCTCACTATTTCGACGCCCTCAATCGTCGCATTGCCGATGTGAATGTCGGAACCAACGGCGAGGCTGCTTACGCACGTCCCGCGGAGATTCCTCAACGAAGCGATACCGTTTATGTAACAAGTTACGATTATGACGATGCCGGACATCTCGAATCGATCATCGATCCGGGAGAGATTGCAACTCGTTATGAATATGACGCATTAGGCCGCAGTGTACGGCGGATTGATGCTTACGTTGATGGCGTGCCCTCCGATGCGGATGACCGGATCGTCGAATATCAATATGACGGTTTGGGGCACATTCTGACGCAGACGGTGCGACAATCGGATGGCCGTCCGGATCAGGTAACTGAATTCGTTTACGGTGTTTCGACCGCTGCTATTGCCAGTAACGATTTATTGGCTGCGACGCGATATTCTGATCCCGTTACTGGTTTGCCGGACGGTGGCAATCAGGAAACGTATGAATATAATTCGCTGGGCGAGCAAACTGTCGCAATTGCCGCCAATGGCGCGTCCAGCCAGTATGCCTATGACGTCCTCGGAAGGCTGAGTACGAGCGAAATTGTAACCTCGGACGGCAGCGGCAACCCTCAGACGAGCTATGCCTATGATGTTCACGGCAATCTGGTTTCCCAGACGGATGCGCGGGGCAATACCGCGCTGTACGAATATGATTCATTGGGAAGGAAGACGAAGCAAATTCTGCCGGACCCGGACGGCCAAAGCGGAAATCCAACTACAAGTTACGCCCATGATGCGGCGGGCAATATAAGTGCGATTACCGATGTTCGCGGGAATACCACCACGTTTACATACGATCTGCTTGGGCGCACGACTTCCGAAACACTGCCGGACCCGGATGGCGTCGGGCCTCTGGAAGCTCCGACAACGACATACGGCTATAACATCGGCGGCAATAGTAACACGGTTACAAACCCGCGCGGCAATGTCTCCGGCGGCGATGCTGCCCTGCATACTACTACGGAGACCTTTGATCGCTTTGGCCGCCTGGCGGAACTAACCAAGCCGTCCCCCGACGGCCAGGCAGCGCAGCCGTCGTGGTCATACTCTTACGACCGGGTCAGCAATCTGTTGAGCGAGACCGACCCGCTCGGCAATACGACGAGTTATGTCTATGACGTGCAGAATCGGCGCAGCCAGACCATCGCGCCCGATCCTGACGGAGCCGGCCCGCTGGCCGCACCGGTTACCCAGTATGCCTACGATGTCGTGGGCAATCAGATTTCGGTAACTGATGCGTTGGGCCAAACGACGGAATATCAGTACGACGCACTGAATCGTCAGATCAAGGCTATCCATCCCTCGCCCGACGGCGTTCTGCCCCAGCCGGTTACGGAATACGCCTATGATGTCTCCGGTAACCTCATAACCGAGAAAGATTCGCTAGGCCATGAGACCGCCTACACATACAACCAGCTCAACCGGCAGACTTCCGCGATTGGCACCGACCCCGATCAAGGTGGGCCTTTGACTTCGCCGGTTACTACATACACGTATGATCTCAACGGTAATTTAATCAGCGTAACCGACGCCAACGGCAATACGACGGATTACGAGTATGATAATCTTGACCGTAAGGTAAAAGCGATTGAACCTTCTCCCGACGGCAGCAGTCCGCGCCCCGCCACGACCTGGGGCTACGATGCCGCCGGCAATCTGGTGCAAACTACCGATCCTCTGGGCAATGCCACGACGTTTGAATACGACGCCTTGAACCGGCAGATTGCTGTAACCGACGCACTTGGCAACAGTACGTCCACCGCCTACGACGCTGTCAGCAATGTAATTACAGTAACGGATGCACTTGGCAATGAGACTGGATTTACTTATGACGCCCTGAATCGGCAGATTGCTGTAACCGACGCACTTGGCAACAGTACGTCCACCGCCTACGACGCTGTCAGCAATGTAATTACAGTAACGGATGCACTTGGCAATGAGACTGGATTTACTTATGACGCCCTGAATCGGCAGATTGCTGTAACCGACGCACTTGGCAACAGTACGTCCACCGCCTACGACGCTGTCAGCAATGTAATTACAGTAACGGATGCACTTGGCAATGAGACTGGATTTACATACGACGCACTGAATCGGCAGATTGCTGTAACCGACGCCCTTGGCAACAGTACGTCTACCGGCTACGACGCGGTTGGCAACGTAGTTGCTGTAACTGACGCCTTGGGCAATGTGACCGGATTAACCTATGATGCCCTGAACCGGCAGATTGCCGTAACCGATGCCCTTGGTAACAGTACGTCCACCGCCTACGACGCCGTCAGCAATGTATCATCTGTAACGGATGCTCTTGGCAACGTGACTGGATTTACATATGACGCCCTGAACCGGCAGATTGGCGTTACCGACGCCCTCGGCAACAGTACCGCCACGGCTTACGATGCCGTCAGCAATGTAATTACAGTAACCGATGTTCTGGGCAACGTAACTGGATTTACTTACGATGCCCTGAACCGGCAGATTGGCGTAACCGACGCCCTTGGCAATAGTACCGCCACGGCTTACGATGTCGTCGGCAATGTGCTGTCCG
>JAIORC010000259.1 GCA_021108335.1 Phycisphaerae bacterium | reverse complement strand
TACCCTGTTCACCAACGGCTCAGCCCGATGGGTTATAGATTCCAGGCTCTACGAAACTCTCGATGCCACCAAGGATGCCGGCGGCACCGTCGCCTGGGCCACGCTCAACGATTGTTGGGACTTCCTGGATGAGGCGTTTTGAGATTATAACCAATTCGCTTTCCCGTCTCAGAGGTAGCGTCAGGGTTGTGTTTATAAACGATTCATGAGACTCAGATGCCACGGTGAATGGTTTTACACTTTCTTTCCAGAATGGACGCAGCCATATTGGTCCTACCCCCTGTGGCCAGGCGACACAGGAGCCACCCGCCTTCCAATTTCCCCGCTTACTCGTCTTACGGAAAACTGTTACAGTAGCTTACCAGGAACAACATGTTGCCTGGTGAGATTAGTTTGGACAGCAATGAAACTAAGTATATAATTCCCCAAAGACAGTTACGAATTTGGAGGGCGGTAATCCCTTGCCGCCGGGAATCAGTGCGAAGGAATTCGCGACTACCAACAGAATTTTAAGGTGCATATTTATGATCCACTTAGTGAATTTGAGTACGGGAAACAAGACTATCGACACGGCCTTTCGTATCGCCATGGGAGATTTTCTCGGCAATATCAAGCCATGGCAGGGAGCGCTGCCTGACACGCCTGAGCACTGCATCATGGCTGGTCTTGATTACGATAAGCCGTGGACAAGGGATGCGGCATTCAATAGCTGGTATGCCGGGAGCATCATCGCACCCAAAGTAGCCGTTGCAACTCTTACCGCCGTTCTGGTCAAAAACGATCGGGGACTTCGCGTGGGAGGGCAATATTGGGACAGCATCATTTGGGTTACGGGGGCGTGGCAGCATTACCTTTACACGGGCGACAAGGAGTTTCTGGCGACGGCTTTTGAGGCAGCCGGGAATTCCCTGGCCTTTCTCGAAGAGACGGAACTCGATCCGGCGGACGGCCTGTTTCGCGGCGGAGCATGCTTCCAGGACGGGATTTCGGGCTACCCGGACCGCTTTGCCGACAATCTGAGCTCCTCCTGCATTCTCGACTGGGTGGACAATCATCCGGCCCAGAAGGTAAAGACCGGGCATGGACTGCCCATAAAGGCGCTGTCCACCAACTGCCTGTACTATAACGCCTATCGGATCCTGGGCCTGATGGCGGCGGAACTCCAACAGGACGCCGTTCCCGAGGCTGAGCAGAAAGCCAGCCGGCTTCGCGAGGCCATCAACCACAGGTTCTGGAACCCGGATTCGGGAAGCTATCGTTACCTGGTGGATGCGGATGATACAGCCGACCGGCAGGAAGGCCTGGGGCACGCCTTCGCCATCCTCTTTGGCATCGCCGATGAGCACCAGGTGTCTTCGATCTTCGAGCGGCAACACATCACCGAACACGGAATCGCATGCGTATGGCCGCAATACGAACGATACGCCAACGCCGAAGGCACTTCCTTCGCCAGGCACTCCGGAACGGTCTGGCCCCAGGTCAATGTCGCCTGGGCCTTGGCTGCCGCGCATCACGGCAGACGGGCAGCCGCATATTTCGAATTGCAATCTCTGGCGGAAAAAGCCTGTCGCGACAATCAATACTCGGAAATCTATCATCCGATCACCGGCGAGATTTACGGCGGCATGCAAGAAGCCGGGCCTTCATGGAAGCCGGCGGAGTGGAATTCGTGTCAACGGCAAACGTGGTGTGCCACGGGATACCTGCAAATGGTTTTCTCGGTTCTTTTCGGCATGCGTTTGACATCCAGCGGCATTGAGTTCGACCCTTATCTGCCGGATGGCGTCGATCGGATGGTGCTTCGCGGCTTCCGATATCGCAATTCGTTGCTCAATATTGTCGCGGAAAGAGGCAAGGAAATACAGGTAAAGGAAACTCTCATATAAAAAAGCAGCGGAAAGAATCCAATACGCCAAAACATTTGGTTTACATCGGGCACAATTGCAGGGATAAAGCACCAATGAAGAAACGAATCAGCAGCTTGCCCATCGGAATAATGGCTTTGACGGCTCTGGCTGTGTGTACGCCGTCTTATCTGATAGCTGCTGGGCCAGCCACAACCAAAAAGACTCCCGCCAAGCGGGAGAAAAAAACGTCTACTCCGAAAATCAAAGTGTGGATTCAACGCACAGCCGATAAAAATTCCGGTAAAACATCCCGTATACCGCTAGACAAGCTTGATACCGTTGGCCCGTGTTACGAATGGACGGTGAAACCAACCTTGGAGGAGCTTGACACACTTATCCCGGTGCTGAATCGCTTGTTGGCGATCTTAACGCCGGGCCGGCCTTGGCCTAGCTTGACCATATGCTACAAAAAAATGGATGACAACCACTTGGCTACCATAGCAAACCTCAGGGGACTGCAGGTGCTTTATCTGCAGGATTGCCGACTAATTACTGATAGCGGCATGGCTCACCTGGCCAAATTGAAAACATTGCAGCATCTTCTCCTGCAGAACTGCGGCAAAACAACTGATGCCGACATGTTTTACTTGGCAAAACTACAACAGTTGCGAGTACTGTGCATACACTCACGGGGCCGCAATACGATCACTAATGCGGGACTGGCAAATCTGGCCAATTTACAAAATTTGCGAACGCTTTCTCTGCACAATTGCGGCAATATCACCGATGCTGGATTGGCACATCTAGCCAAGCTAAAACTATTGCAGCAGCTTACTCTGAGCAGTTGCCTCGGGATCACCGATGCTGGATTGGCACATCTAACCAAGCTAAAACTATTGCAGCAGCTTACTCTGAACAGTTGCCACGGGATCACCGATGCTGGATTGGCACATCTAGCCGGGCTAAAACTATTGCGGAAGCTTGATCTGGGGAATTGCCATAAGATCACTGGCTCAGGACTGGTCCATCTGACCAAATTAAAAAAATTGCAGGAGCTTTATTTGTGGTGGTGCTACATCACCGATGCCGACTTGGCCCATCTAGCCAAGCTAAAAAAATTGCGGAAGCTTAATCTGATGGATTGCGACAATATTACCGGTGCTGGCTTGGCCCACCTGGCCGGACTGAAACAATTGCAGGAACTTGATCTAAGTTATTGCAACAAGATCACGGGCACGGGTTTGATACATCTAGCGGGACTGAAAGAATTACAGGAACTGAACCTGGGTGGCTGCAACATCACCGATGCCAGCTTGGCCTTGACCGGACTGAAAAAATTACGGATGCTTAATCTGAAAGATTGCGACAAAATTACCGATGCTGGCTTGACCCACTTGGCTGGACTGAAACAATTGCGGACGCTTAATCTGAAAGAATGTGACCAAATTACCGATGCTGGCGTAAAGTCTCTTAAGAAAGCTCTGCCGGATTGTAACATTATGAATTAGGGGTATTTACTTCACCTGTCCCCGCCTCCCGTCTGCGGTGGGAAACCGGGTAAGCCAGATTGTCATACTAATCTGTGGGACGGCTGGTTTATGTGGGATGCGTTATCATGATATCTCCGCTGAGGTTGTGGGCGACGGCATAATTGTGCGGGGCGTGTTGGACGGTTTCGTGCGGGATAATCAAGTCATCTCGATAAAGCATATCCGGGCGGCGGAACGTAACATCGGCTTTGCTGCCGGGTTCAGTATCCCGACACGATTTACGGCAGGACCTCGGAAGCTCTTTTTCATAAGGATTTCGACAAGGCCAAAAGATTGCTTCAGGAGGCTATCGATGCCGCTATCGCCGTGGGGCAAGCAAAGAAAATGCTCAAGGGCATCCACAGACTTCAACATCCGAGGAAAAAAAGAGATGGAAGAAAACAAAGAAAACCCCGTAGGATATCTGTGAATTTGAAATTCACCCGACTTCCGGCATGAGTACGCGGCGGCAGGTGGTTCAGTTTTGCGCTGCTGGTATTCGGATTGTTACAGTCGTTCCCTCTCCGGGTGTGCTTTCGAGCATTATGTTTCCGCCGAGACGATCTGTGGCGTGTTTGACGATGGCTAGCCCCAGGCCAGTGCCGCGAACTTTCGTATCTCCTGTGCGGGACGGCTCGGCCTGGAAAAACCGCTCGAAGACCTTTTCCTGCATATCAGGGGGAATACCGCAGCCGGTATCGCTTACCTGTATTCGCAGGCGATCGTCTTCGGGTTGAATAAGGCATTGAACTCTGCCGCTGGCGGGTGTGAACTTGATCGCGTTATCGATAAGGTTCTGCAAAATCAGTTTAATCAGCGTCTGGTCGGATTCGAACGCAGTGGCCGGCTGGGTAGTGTTGCTGGTTAATTCGACGTTCTTATCGCCGGCGGCTTGGGCGAAGTGGTCTTTGACCCAATCGGCGAGGCTGGCCAATTCTATCTTTTCAACGCTCAACTGCTGCCGGGCGGTTTCAATTACGTGCAAATCGAGCAGGTCATGCGTCATATCTTCCAGCCGTCTGACATGCCGATCCAGGATAGGCAGAATTTTGCCGACTTCTTCGGAATCGTCGGCACCTACGGAAGTTAGCGAATCCACCGCAGCCCGGATGGTAGCCAGCGGCGTTCGCAGTTCGTGAGAAGCATTTGCGACGAACTCCGTTTTCATGGCTGTGATTCGGGCTGTTTCCGTGATGTCCCGCAGTACCAGCAAAACGGCGATGTCATCCGAGCTGTCGGCGGCAACTTTTTCCGCGTGCAGGTCTACTATCCTCCGGCCGTGATTTGTGGCAACCTCGATCTGCCTGCTGACGGGTTTGTGAGATTCCGCCGCCCTGCTGAACGCATCGAGAACATCGGGAATCCGCGCGACTTCCTGGAGATGCCGGCCGACCGCACTTTCGGCATCCGCGGCAAGAAGCTCAGCCGCCGCCTGGTTAATCAATACGACATTCCCCCCATCGTCCAGGGCGATAACGCCCTCGCGGAGATTCCGCACGACGGCGGAGAGATGTGCCTGTTGCGAGGTAATCGTATCTATCTGGGTTGCAAGGCTTTGACGCATTTCGTTCAAAGCCGCCGCCAGTTGGGCCAGTTCGTCCGAGCCGCGAACGTGTGCCTTGGCGGTAAGGTCGCCGGCGGCGATGTTTCGGGCGGTTTGGGTAATCTGTCCCAAAGGTCTATGCCACATCCAGCTCAGCATTCCCGCAATCACCACCGTAACGGCAATCGCCGCCAGGGCTGCCCACAACAATGCGTTGCGAATAACCGCTCGCCCCTCGGCAATGGCCCGGATGGGCATGGCAACGCGGACGACACCGACGACTTTGCCGTATTTGGTAATAGGTTCGGCAAAATAGCGAAACTCCATCCCCAGGGTTTCACTGGCCCGGGTATCCTTGCCGCTGTCGCCCCGCAAGGCGTTTAGAATCTCCGGCCGGTCATCGGTCTTGTGATTCTCCATGGTAAGCGGATCGGCCTGGCTGTCGCCGAGAACTCTGCCGTCGGCAGCTATCACGGTCATCCGCATTGGCGAATCGGCAAAGAGTTGTTTGCATGCGGCGTCTATTTCGCCGGCAGGTCGCAGCCAGATGCGCTGGAAATGCAATTGAGACATTCGGGCCATGCGACACTGGTTTTCCAGATTTTCCCGCTGGTAGTTTGCGTTGAGGTAGCGATACGAGAAAAATCCGCCGACGGCAAGAATGATTCCCATCAGCAATATGTTGCCGGCCAGCAGTTTCCAGAAGAATTTATGACGTTTCATTTTCATCCGCCAGTCGATAGCCCAGGCCGCGAACGGTCTGAATGTATTTGCGGGCGTCGCCCAGTTTCTTTCGCAGTGCGGTCAGGTGCACGTCGATGGTCCGATCCGTAACTATCGCGTCCATTCCCAACGCCTGGTCGATCAGTTGATTTCGATCCAGCACCCGCCCCCTCGCCGAGATAATCGCTACCAGCAGGCGGAACTCGGTCAGCGTCAGCGATACGTCCGCCCCGTCTACTTCCACGAGGTGGCGGTCGGCGTCTATTTGTATCGGGCCGGCTTTGAGTACCTTGCCGCCCGGCGAACCGAAGTCGCGGCTTCTCCGCAGCACCGCCGCTATGCGGGCTACGAGTACCGACATGCTGAAGGGCTTGGTCATGTAATCGTCCGCGCCGACGTGAAGGCCGACGACGATGTCGCTCTCTTCGCCCTTGGCCGTCAGCATTATCACGGGCAGGCCGGAGGTGCGGGGGTCGTTGCGGATTTCCTTCGCCACTTCCACGCCGGGCATCCCCGGCAGCATAAGGTCGAGCAAAACCAGGTCTGGCGGCGAGGCCTGAACAGCCCGCAGGCCATCCAACCCGTCGTGGGCCATCTCGACGTCGTATCCCTCGCGTTTGAGCCGCATGGCTACAAGCTCGGCCATGTCTCGCTCGTCCTCGATGATAATGATGCGTTTCTTTGACATTCCTCGCCATTCTAACAGGCCCGCGGATCACTTCGCAACCGGTAGTGAACGGTTTAACACAATCTTAATGTTCCCCAAGCGGTTTCTTAACACCCGTATTTAACAATGCATTTATGAAACTTAACGATTTCTTCATAAAGCCTTCGCGAAACCTTGCTATGCCGGTGATATCAAAAGGATGACGCCCGGGGCGTTCCCGAGTGTGAGGTTAACAGGTTGTTAATAATGTAGAAGGATTGAAGTAAGGAGACATGCAAATGTCGAAAAAATGGCAAGTAGCAACACAGGTGGCGGCATGGATGGTATTGGCGGCGATTCTTTTAATGCCGACAGTGGATGCCCATTCCGCCGGAACGGAAGCCAAGAAGCTTCAGATCGAAGGTTCGACGACGGTTGGGCCAATTGCCGACGCCTTCGCCGAAGTCTTCATGAAGACGAAGGGCATGAGTATTACGGTCAAGAAGACCGGCAGCGGCGACGGAGCCGCCGCACTTATCGACGGCCGATGCGATATCGCGACGATGAGCCGATTCATGAAGCCCAAGGAATTCAAGAAGGCTGTGGAAAAAGGCATCATGCCGGTAGCCCATGTCGTGGCGATGGATGGTGTGTGCGTAATCGTAAACCCCTCCAACCCAGTTAAAGCACTGAGCCGCGAACAGGTTCGCAAAATCTACAAGGGCGAAATCACCAACTGGAAGCAACTCGGCGGGGCCGACAAAACCATCGTCGTCATCAGCCGGGACACGTCGTCCGGCACCTACGAAACCTTCCACAAATTGCTGATGAAGAAGCAGAAGATGTTCAAGGGCGTAGAGTACGTTAACTCCAACCCGCAGGCCTACAACCGCGTCAAGACCACCGAAGGCGCGATCGCCTACGTTGGTCTGGGTTTTGTGGACAAAGCCGTCAAGGCCCTGGAAATCGACGGCGTAACACCGTCGCGCAAGACCATTGCCTCCGGCAAGTATCCGATCAGTCGGCCGCTGTTCCTCTTCACCAACGGCTACCCGAAACTCGGTTCGGAAATCCATGCCTTCTGCACCTTCCACCTGACCGAAAAAGGCCAGGAAGTTATCGAAGCCAAGGGTTTCGTTCCGGTAACGAGCTATTAATCCAAGGCGCATGACTAGATGAAAGACGAAGTAAATGCGAGCAGCAAAGCGGCAGCGGCTGATTTTGATCGGCCGCTGCTGCTTACTCCGGGCCAGGACATGGCTGGGTATCTTACGGCAGTAGCGGGCAAAGCCCTGCTGCTGGCGATTACCTGCGCGTCGGTGCTGGCTGTTATCCTTATCTTTGTATTCATTATAAAAGAGGCGTGGCCTTTTATTGTCAGCGGCGGGCTGGGCAAATTTCTGGGCGGTACCGGCTGGTATCCCGAGGCAAACCCCGCCGAGTTCGGGGCGCTGGCCTTGCTGGCAGGGTCGTTGTATGTAACGGCAGGAGCGTTAATTATCGCCGTGCCGATCGGACTGCTGGCAGCTGTGTTCCTCAGCGACATCGTTTCGTTCCGCATCCGCCAGTTCATCAAGCCGGTTATCGAGTTGCTGGCGGCGGTTCCGTCGGTGGCGTACGGTTTTTTTGCGATACTGGTATTGGCTCCGTGGATGCAGAAAAATCTTGGCCTGCCCACCGGCGCCAATGCATTCAACGCATCGATTATCCTGGCGGTCATGGCCATTCCTACAATCATAAGCATCGCCGAAGACGCCCTGAGCGCAGCCGGGAGGGATTTACGCGAGGGTTCATACGCTCTTGGAGCCACGCGGGCCGAGACGCTTGTCAAGGTCGTCATACCCGCAGCCCACAGCGGGATCATCGCGGCTGTGATACTCGGAATGATGCGGGCCATCGGCGAGACGATGGTGGTGTGGATGGCCTCCGGTAACGCCGCCCAGATACCATCGCCGTGGTGGGACATTACCAAGTCGGTGCGAACCCTGACGGCTACCATCGCCGGCGACATGGGCGAAACCGCCAAAGGCTCCGACCACTATCACTCCCTCTTCGCACTGGGCCTTATGTTGCTGGTAATTACGTTCGCGTTGAACCTGCTCAGCGAATTCTTCCTTTCGCGGGCCAAACGTCGCCGGGGAGGTGTAAAGTGAGAACCCGCATTCGCCGGCTTGGCGACAAAACTTTCACTGCCGCTTCGGGGCTGTCGATATTGCTGATGATCGCGGCGCTGGTGTTGATTCTCGGGCCTTTGCTCTGGCGTGGAGGCAGTGCGCTGATGTTCAGTGGTACGGTGGAATTCCGCAAGATGCAGTACGACATGCACGGGCGGGGTAATCGCCAGTCGCTTGACGCGGAGATTGCCGAGACGACCCAGGCCCGCCGAAAAGTTTACGAATTGCTCGACGGCTTCGCCGCCGGCATCGACACCACCCAGGAACAGAAACAGGCGAAATATACGTTCAGGCAGTACAAAACGCAACTTCGCAACAGGGTCGAAAACGCCAGTCTCACCGCCGACGAAGCAGCCACGCTGAAGAAACTGGCCAAGAAATTGCGGAACCGATTGCTGGCGGCATACGAAACAACTAACGCCGCCGAGGCGAAGGCCGACCTGGAATGGGTACTGACCCACGCCGACGACAAGCGTTTTGCCGCATCGGTCGGGCAGCAATTTTTCGAGCAGGCCAGGCGGTACCAAAACACTATTGACACGATGGATTTGTCTCGCCGACCGGATTATGCCAGGAACTTGTCCGAAGTCCGCCAGACCATCACAGAGTTGCTCGGCCCGGCTCCTGGTGAACCTGTGCCAGCACTGGCCCAGTTTCAGTATGGGGCTACTCGATGGGACAGAGCGCAAAAACTGTTGGATCAGCTTCTCTGGGACGAGCAGTGGGTATCCCAAGGCTCCGGTCAGCCGCTGAAAAAAGTGCGAATTCCGCGGAAAAAGCAATTCGCCGGTACGGAACTGGCTGGGCTGTTTCCACTGATGAAACAGAATCTCGGCGATATGCTTCGCCCGCAACAGACTTTCTACTGGCGGTATTTCAGCGACAACAGTACGCCGGGACATTTCTTCGGTGGTGTCGGACCGGAAATTTTAGGCACGCTGCTGCTGACGGTTCTTACGATGGTTTTCGCGATTCCGCTGGGTATCACGGCGGCTGCGTATCTGGTGGAATGTACGCGTGAGGGCCATTTCGTGCGGATCATTCGCATGTGCATCAACACGCTGGCCGGCGTGCCCAGTATCGTTTTCGGATTATTTGGGATGGCGTTTTTCATACTGTATCTCCAGCCGGCGCTGGGCCTGCCGAAACGTGCATGCATCCTGGCGGGGTCGCTGACGCTGGCGGTGCTGGTATTGCCGGTACTCATCCGTGCTTCGGAAGAAGCGATCCGGGCTGTGCCCAATTCGTACAAGGAAGCGTCGCTGGCCTTGGGGGCGGGGAAATTCCGCACTTTCGTAACGGTAACCTTACCGGCTGCGGCACCGGGAATACTAACCGGAATAATCCTCAGCATGGGCCGTGCCGCCGGCGAGACCGCCCCGATTCTTTTCACCGCAGCCGTCGCGCTGGGCCCG
>JAIORC010000201.1 GCA_021108335.1 Phycisphaerae bacterium | reverse complement strand
AGGGCCATCACGTCGGATTCCTTGTGCGGGTTGGCGAAGCTGAATTTATTCGCCAGTTGATACCGCTGTATGCCCACCGGCGATTCCTGCTCGACGTAGATATCTTCGACGTCGGCATCGGATTGCTCGCACACCCGAACGCCGAGGATCGGGCCTTTTGCCAGCAACGGCACGTTGACGTTTATCAGTTCGCCGGCAGCCAGGCCTTTTGCCAGCAGCTTGTCCAGCACCTCGCGGCAATAGCGGGCGATGGTTACGTAGTCCGGCTCTTCGTCCTCGATTATCGCCGTCGAAAACGCGATCGCCGGTACGCCCATCATCGCGCCCTCAGCCGCGGCGGCAACCGTGCCGGAATAGAACACGTTAATGCCCACGTTCGCCCCGGAGTTAATGCCGCTGAGCACGAGGTCGGGCCGTTGCGGCAGCAGGTTGCGAATCGCCAGCCGCACGCAGTCCGCGGGTCTGCCGTCCACGCTCATGCCCTCGAACGCGTGCTCGCCCGGCAGGCGGACGTACTGCACCGTCAAAGGCCGGCGGAGTGTTATCGAATGCCCCATCGCCGATTGCGGCGAATCCGGAGCCACCACGGTAACGTCGCCCAAGTCGCCAACCGCCGCCACCAAAGCAGCCAGCCCCGGCGCCACAATTCCATCGTCATTGCTGATTAAAATATTCATGCGCTACAGTGTATCCGAATCCGGGGTGTAATGCGTGAGTTTTTGTAGGCCGGGTCTTGACCCGGCGATTGCATGGTACATGCAATTGATTACTCGTCCAGTGTTGCTTTGCGTCGCAGGATGTGGTGGTAGTGTTGGGCGAAGCGGTGGGCTTCGTCGCGGACGGATTGCAGCAACCGCAGGGCGGGATTGCGGCGGGCGAGCTTCAACGGCCCCGGCTGCCCGTGCACGAAAACAATCTCTTCCTTCTTCGCAAGCGAAATCAGCACCGGCGGGCGGCATGGCAGGTCGTCGAACGCGCCGTAAGCGCTGGAGAGCTGCCCCTTGCCGCCGTCGATAAGTATGATGTCGGGGAACAGTTCCTCGTCGCAGCCGGCCCGGCGATATCGGCGGGCGACCACCTCGGCGATGCTGGCGTAGTCGTCATTGCCATCGACGGTTTTGATTTTGAACCGCCGGTAGCCGTTCTTGAAAGGCCTGCCGTCGATAAAGCACACCACCGCCCCGCAACTCTCCCGGCCTTGCAGGTGGGCGATGTCGATGCCCTCGATGGTTCGCGGCGTAACGGGCAGGCCGAGAACTTTGGCGAGTTTCTCCAGCCCTTCGGCTGGGTCGATGTAGAACGATTCCGGCTGAAGGTTGTCACCGGCAAGTCCTCGTTTTTGCAGGCCTTCGAGGGCTTTGAGTTCGTCCCGCAATTCGGCTGCCCGTTCGTATTGCTGCTTGTCAGCCGCGGCGGCCATCTGCTTTTTCAGGTCGTTGCGAAGTTGCGTGCCCTTGGAGTCCAGGAACTTTCGCAGCCGTGCGATCTGGTCGGCGTATTGCTGTTTGTCGATCTTGTCGCCGCAAGGCCCGGTGCATTGTTTGATGCTGTGCAGCAGGCATGGGCGGAAGTGGCGGCGTTTTTCGTCGCCGGCGGAGATGTCCATATTGCACGTGCGGAATTTGAATACGCGTTGGAGCAGCGGCAGTGCGTTTCGCAGTTCCCATGCGTGGACGAATGGGCCGTAGAGTTTCACGCCGCGGCTGCGCGGTTTGCGGGTGATGGCGACGCGGGGGAAGTCTTCGTCGGTCGTGATTTGCAGGTACGGGAAGCTTTTGCCGTCTTTGAGTTGCTCGTTGAATCGCGGCTGAGTGTCTTTGATGAGGCGGTTTTCGTAGAGCAGCGCGTCGACTTCGCTGTCGCATTCCAGCCATTCGATATCGGTTACGAGCGTACGGATCATGCGGTCGATTTCCGGCCCACGGGCGGCCACGAGGTTCGCCGCCGGCTGGAAGTAGCTGCCGGCCCGGCTGCGGAGGCTCTTTGCCTTGCCGACGTACAGCACCACACCGGCGGAGTCCTTAAACAGGTACACGCCCGGCGAAGCGGGCATGGTGGAGATTTTCTGACGCAGGGCGTCCAGGATGGCGTCGCGATCTGTCGGCATGATGATATTATAGCATATCGCCGGGCACAGGCTTGCCCCAAAGGAGGTTGCAAACCCCTTTGGGGCAAGCCCATGCCGCCAATTGCACAGGTTACAAACCTGTGCCACCAGTCGAATGTAGACGCGAGGCAAATCAACGGTTCCATTATCAATCGCCAAGCCGCTATAATAACCGCAGTTAAAGGAACCGAAATTGAGGCGATATTTTTCACATTATAAAACGATGGGCGACACGGCGTGCCCGCGGGGAGCGTGCCTGCAAGCCGTGTTGACGCTGATACTCCTGGCCCTGCCGCTGGCGGCTATGGCGGGTTGTGCTCCGCCCCAGGTGTTTACGCAGACTAACGACTCTCGCGAGGGGCATATCCTGAACCGGAAGGTGGCGGTCGTTTACTCGTTGCAATACCACATCAACATGGGTGGGTTTGAAAAGCTGCACCCCCATCCGCAGAAGTACGGCAAGCTGTATTTGCAGTTGGTAACGGACGGCTACATCAAGCCGGAAGACGTATTCGTGCCCAAGCCCGTTACTCGCGAGCAGATACTCACCGCCCACAGCGAAGAATTCCTCCGCAGCCTCAAAGACTCCGCGAAAATCGCCGCGTACACCGAAATGCCGATTCTCGCAATAGTTCCCAACGGCCTGGTCGATGCCGGGCTGCTGCGGGCGTTTCGCTGGCAGGCGGGGGGAACCCTCATGGCGGGCCGGCTGGCGATAAAGCACGGTATCGGTATCAGTCTCGGCGGCGGACATCATCACGCCTGTCGCGATCACGGCGAGGGCTTTTGCGTCTATAACGACCTGGCCATCGCCATTGGTACGCTGCAAAAGGAGGGGCTTATCAAACGGGCGATGGTGGTTGACCTCGACGTGCACCAGGGCAACGGCACGGCTGAGATTTTCGCCGGCGACGACAGCGTTTTTACGTTTTCGATGCATGAGGATGATATTTATCCCATCCCCAAGGCCACCAGCGACCTGGACATCGAACTGTCCGCTGAAACGGGCGACGAGGAATATCTTGCGAAGCTGCGGGCGGCCCTGCCGAAAATATTCGCCGACGCCCGGCCTGACATAGTCTTCCTCCAGGGCGGGGCGGACGTGCTGGACGGCGACCCGCTGGCGAATTTGTGCATGACGCCGGACGGCCTGGTGAAACGCGACGCGATGGTCATCGACGAGTGCGTGCGGCGGGGAATTCCGGTAGTTACGACGATGGGCGGCGGCTATAGCCCGGACTCCTGGCTGGCACAGTATAAAAGCATCCGCCGGACGCTGAAAAAATACGGCGCCGTCGCAGGAAAACCGAAACACCCGCCACGAGAAGCAACCGCCGAAGAAAAATCGTACACCAAGTGATCTGTCATGCGACAGTCACGTGTTTGAAAATCGGAAATCAGGAAATCAGAAAATTGAGGCGTTATTTTCCACGTTATAATAATGATGGGTGGCACGGTCCCCTGGGGATCGTGTTGACACTGATTGTCCTGGCCGCTCCGGTTGCGACCATTGCCCAAGCTGCCTCGCCGGCTGCAACGCCGGCAACCCAACCTACAAAGATTGAAAAAACCATCGGCGAACTGGTCGACGCGTTTACCGCTACCCGGCGGGGCGAAGTTGGTGCTTCCATCGTCGATCTGCGAACCGGCAAAACCGTCTACGCCCATAACGCGACCTTACCGTTCTGCCCGGCCAGCAACCAGAAATTGCTGACCAGTGCGTTTGCCCTGCTGCAATTAGGCAAAGATTTCAAATTCACCACGGCGGTCTATCGCGTGGGGCAGAATCTTGTCGTAATCGGCCAGGCCGACCCGCTGCTGGGCGACCCGGTGCTGGCAGCCAGACGGAAGCGATGTGTCTACGCCGAGTTGGACGCGTGGGCAGCGGCGGTGCGACAGAAGGTTGGGGCGAAAATCGCGGGCGACCTCATCGTGTGCAGCAGGATGGCGACGACAAGTTTGCACCCGCCCGACTGGAAGAAGCGACACCGGGCAATATGGTACGGCGCACCGATAGCCGATTTGAACTTCCACAACAATTGTTTCGACGTAATCTTCGTAAAGCGGGACGGCAAAATTCTGCCGCAGGTTACCCCGGCCAGCCGGTTCATCCGGGTGATGGATAACACGCGCAGGGGCAAGCGGCACATCTGGCGGCTGAGGTCGGCTGGCGGCGATGCCGCGGTAACCGTCAGTGGTACGGTCGCCAGCCCGTCCTCCGATCCGCTTAGCGCCCCGGCCCAGGACCCGCCCATGCTGCTGGGCAGGGTATTCGCGGACAGATTAGCCAGGGCGGGCATAACCATCGGCGGCGAAATCCGCCGGGCCTCGCCGAAAGACATTAACCTTACCGCCGCCAAACCGCTGGCGACGACCAAAACCCCGCTGGCCGACGCGATGACCCGCGCGAACAAACGCAGCCTGAACATGGCTGCCGAGAGTATCTTCCTGCGGGCCGGCGATTACACCTGGGCCGGCAGCGCGGAGAAAATGCGGCAGTCGCTTATCAAGACTTTCGGGCTGGACAGCCGGGCCATCCTGGTCAGCGACGGCGGCGGGCTGAGCAGGAAAAATCGCATCTCGCCGGAGAACATGACAAAAGTGCTCGCCGGGATGCTATCCCGCCCCGGCGGCGAGGGCGAAACGCTATTGGCCTCCCTGCCGCGAAACGGCGTGGACGGGACGATGCGAAAACGCCTGCGGGCCAAACCATACCGCGGACGCGTCGCCGCCAAAACGGGCTACCTCTCCGGCGTGGTCTGCCTCAGCGGATACGTCCTCGACCCCGACGGCAAGCCGGCCTGGGCGTTTTCGATCCTCATTCGAAAAGTCCGCAACGTAACCGCGGCAAAACAACTGCAAGACAACATCTGCATCCTGCTGATGGGAACAACGGGAACCAATAAAACGGGAACCGGGGAACAACAGGAACCAGGAACCGGGAAAAACAAGAACCGGTAAAACAGGAACCGGGTAAAACAGTATCCGGGGGTGGCATGGCTTGCTTGCAAGCCATGTGTTTTTCAACGTTATACCCGAGTACCGTAACTGTAGCGGGGTGCCGTGGCGGGAAGCGAAGCGACAGCCACGATGTTTTGCAAGCTCCCATGAGAAACAACACGGCTTGCAAGTCATGTGTTTTTCAATGTTATGCCGGATGTCGTGGCGGGATTGTGAATTTTTCGGTATCGCATGGCGGCTTGGGGGTTTAATTTATTGGTGTGATTCTATCGCAGACAGCCTGGATTCAATTCGCCCAGCCGCAATGGCTACCGTTGGCTGCTGCTGCGCTGTTGCCCGTGCTGATCGGACTTCTCACCCGGCGGCGGGAAAATCGTGTCCGTATTGTCGGGATTGTCTGTCAGTGTGTGGCGGTTCTCCTTGCTGCAGTCGCGATGGCTGGGCCGATGTTGCCACTTGGCGACGCAGCCAATCGGCCATGGCTGGTGCTGACGGACGTATCGGATTCCGTCGGCGAGCAGAGCGGCGCAGCCATTACCCCCCCCGCCGACATAACCGTAACCAACCAGCGCTTCGCCGATACGCTGCTCGCCACGGGCCAACCACCGGCCCGGCAGGTAACCCGTATCTCGCCCGCCCTTCAACTAGCCGGCGGACGCGCCCGCCGCCGTACCGTCGCCGGAATCGTCCTGCGAACCGACGGGCAATTCCACGACGCCTGGCTGCCTGCTGCCCGGCAACTCGCCACACAGTTGGCCGAGGCACGCGTCCCGCTGTATATCGTCCCGCAGGACGCCCCGCCGCTCGACGCGAGAATCGTGGCCTTCAAGGTTACGCCCACGCCGCCGGCTGGCTGCCGGTTGCAGCTAACCGTCGCCGCCAACGCCATACTCCGCCGGACCATCACCATCACTCGCGACGACCCCGCAAGCCCGGCGACCATCTATAAAAAAACGCACAAGCTGATGCCCCATCGCCCGATAACCATCCGCCTGACCGACCGGACAACCCGCCGCCGTCCGCCGCTCTACACCGCCGCGATTACGCCGGCTGACAAACTGCCCGGCAACGACCGGCTGACCGCAATCGCCCCGCCGTCGCAGCCAGCCGTCGCGTATATCGACAACTCGCCAAATGCCCGTCCGGCCCGGCTGGCTGAACTGCTGCAAATGCCCGTCGAGCACCTCCGCGCCGCCGGTGGAACCTCACCGCAAAGCCTCGCCGCCTGGAACCGATACGCAGCCGTCGTTCTCGTAGACCCCGCGGGCAACCTGCTGAACCCCGCGCAACGGGCCGGCCTGGCAAAGTACGTCCGCAGCGGCGGCGGCCTGGTGCTCATCGGCGGTGGGCCGAGGCAAAAACCCGCCGACCGGCGCGACCCGCTGAATCGAGTCGCCGCCCTCATACCGAACCCGTTCCAGCGGAACCCATTGGCCCTGACAGTCATACTCGACGCATCCGGATCGATGGCGGAAGTTCAAACCGGCATCCGCCCGCCCCGGCGGAAATTCAGCCTGGCTGCCGAAGCCATCGCCTCGCTGAAACACCACCTCACGCCGCAAGACAGCCTGAAAGTCATCGTCTTTTCCGACAAGTCCCGCTGCGTTTACGACAGCGTCACCACGCCGCCGGACTTCGCGAAACTCCGCGATGCACTCGCTGCCGTACAGCCGACCGGCCCGACGCATATCGCCGCCGCTCTGCAAATGGCGACCAAAACCCCGCCGCCAGGCAAGCGGGACGGGCTTGTTCTCATCCTCAGCGACCTGCGGACGCAAAAGTTCGACCCCATCGCAGTCGCGGAGCGGTTCAAGGCCAGCCGATGGCGGCTTGGCGTTGTGGCGATCGGCTCGCCGGGCGTCGACAAACTTACGTCCATGCCATTAAAAATTCTCGCCCGGCGGTGCGACGCTCCGCTCGTGCTGCGGGAGCACCTGCGCGGGCTGGCTGAGATTTTCGCCAGCCTCTGTCGCAATGCCCGCGGCGACGGCCTGCGGAGCGGCGGGTTCAAGATTACCGCCACGGCGGATTGGCCGGAGTTGGCCGGCCTGTCGTTCAAACCCGTTACGTACATCCAGACAGCCCCGGCCCGCCGGGCGAAAGTGCTTGCCCGCGCCGGGGCCGACCCGCTGCTGGGCTTCAAGCAGGCTGGGCTGGGCAAAAATTTTACGCTGGCAATCGCGGAAGATACGAAAAATGCGAAAATTACAAAAATTTCCAATACGTTGCTGCCGGCAATTGCCCGGATGACCCGCCGCGTTGCCAGGCCCACCGGCGAGGCAGGGTTCGCCGCTACGGTTACGCGTGACGGCGGCGAGTTGCATCTGCGTCTCGATGCCCGGCGAAGCGGCAAGGCGATCAACAGCCTATCGCTGGAAGCGAGAATTCAGCCGTTGCGATCGGGCGACGACTCCGCCGGGCCGATAGTCGCCCGGTTGAAGCAGATTGCGCCCGGCCTGTATGAGGCAGCGATATCCTGCCCGCCCGGCCCGCTTGGATTGGAAGTCTGCCGCACCGGCGGAAGCACCCACCCTGCCCCCAGCAAAGCCGGCGGGGTTGTCTGGCAGTCTGTCATCACGGAAATTCATCCCCGCGAACTGCGGCGGCTCGGTGCGGATTTCCAGGCGTTGCGAAAACTCGCCGACATCACCGGCGGACGAATTATTACCGCCGACGAACTGCCCACGTTGATGCGACAGGAAACGACAAAAAGCTACCGCCCCATCTGGCAGATAACCCTGGCCGCCGCCGTCGCAATAATGCTGCTGAACTGGGCGATGGGAATATTGAGCAAAAATAAATATCGGTAATAGAGAACAAATACCAAAAATACGAAACTATTGGCCTTCGGCGAAACACGCACCAATACTGTTCATATCAAGGCTCTAAACCCGAGCCAACGTCATTTTGTTCTTTACAAAACATCGCGAAACTGGAATATAGTACGAGTTCTCTTCGTTTGGAGATAGCAAAAATTTCGATCCCTCTGATCAAAACAGGTCTTTTTACCCTGCTATATGGACCTCGCAGGAGATTAGCTACGTGAAGAAAAAAACAGTATTCCGCAATTTGATTTACTTTCTTATCACCGGCTTGGCGGTTGCAGCCTTTCTCGGGATTTTCTCCCGCATTTTCGAGCCGGACGTCTCTGGACGGAACTTAACGAAGTATTCTCTCAAAGAACTCCAGGACGCGGAAAAGGCCCGCGATGTCTCTTACGATCCCAGTAATCTGCCGACCCTTTATTGCAAGGTAGATTACGCCAAGGGCAAAAGTGCTTCGTGGTATCCCAAAGGCGAGGCGCCGATCCTGGCGGAACTGGTCGCGGAAGGCAAATTGCCGCCGGTCGCCGAGCGCGTGGGGGCTGAGCCTTGCGTCATGAAAGGATGCGACGGCATAGGCAAGTACGGCGGGACGTGGATGCGGATAGCCACAACTCCCGGCGACGTGGGAGTCATTACCTGGCGGCTGTCTTATTCGTCCCTGCTTCGATTTTCGCCTTTGGCCTATCCGATAGAGCCTCACATAGCCAAGAGCATAAAGGCTTCCGACGACCGCCGGGAGTACATTATCACACTCCGCAAGGGGATGAAGTGGTCCGACGGGCATCCCTTCACCGCTGACGACATCATGTACTGGTGGGACTCAGTTATTGAAGCTCTTAAGACTGGCGGCGTTATTTCGAACTGGATGAAGGTTGGCGGTCAACCGGGAAAAGTCGAAAAAATCGACGATCTCCACGTGAAGTTCTCTTTTCCCAAGCCACATGGCCTTTTCCTTGAAATGCTGGCTTCGGCTGGGGAAGCCCCAGTTTCTCTGCCGGCCCATTATCTTAAACAATATCATCCGATCTGGGGCGACAAAGAACTCTGCGAAAAGGCGATGAAGGCTTACAAGTTACCAAGCCGCCGGGCGCTATATGCTCATCAGAGGTCTTTTACCAATCCTGAGCATCCCCGGTTATGGCCTTGGATTTACCGGACTTACAAACCCAATCCTCCGCAGGTGTTCGTGCGGAATCCGTATTATTATGCGGTGGATACCGAAGGCAACCAGCTTCCGTACGTTGATCGCGTGCAGTTTGACGTGCAGGACCGCAAGCTGCTGTCTCTCAGTGCGGCCAAAGGCAAGGTTACCATGCAGACTCGCCATCTGACTTACGATAACATCACCGAGTTGATGACCCAGCGGGAAGAAAGCGGCACGCGAATATTGTTCTGGTATCCCTCCACTCGCTCGTGGAACGCGATCAATCCAAACTTGAATCGGCTTATCGTTCCGGGCAAACCGGAGACGAAATGGAAGGCCAAGCTGTTGGCGGACAAACATTTCCGCCAGGCCATGTCGCTGGCTATCGACCGCAAGACCATTATCAAGGCGGAATACAACAACCAGGTCGAGCCGGCGCAGATAGCGCCCGGGCCGGAATCGCCTTTCCATCACCAGAGACTGCTGAAGGCCTTTACGGAATATGCCCCGGAACGGGCAAATAAAATGCTTGATGATCTTGGCTTGACCAAGCGGGATTCCGATGGATATCGAACATTCCCCGACGGTTCGAAAATGGTGTTTTACCTGGATTTTTCCGCGTTTACGGGCATTGGCCACGCGCAGTTTGTTGTGGATGACTGGAAAAAGGTTGGTGTTCGGACGATTCCTCGAGAGCGAACCAGATCGTTGTTCTATACAGAGAAGAACAGCAGGAATTTCGACTTCAACATTTTTTGCTCCGAGAGCGACAACATGCCGATGTGCAGCCCCCGGTATTTCGTGGCTTACAACACGGAATGTTTCTATGCGGTAGGCTGGGCGAGGTGGTTCGCGAAAGGCGGATTTTACGGCAGCGAAAAGGCCAATCGCGGCGACGCGTTCCCGCCACCCAAAGGCCATCCCATGCTCCGTGCGATGCAGGTGTATGAAGACGCTCTGCAGGCGCCCACTCTCGCCAAGCAGGTAAGCATCTTCAAGGAAGCACTCGATATCGCAGCGGATAATCTCTGGACGATCAACGCGACCAGCCCGCCGCCGCAACCTGTGGT
>JAIORC010000051.1 GCA_021108335.1 Phycisphaerae bacterium | reverse complement strand
CGACCTGACAAGCGGGGCATTATACCGCGAATCCCACGCCAGACAAGACTATTTTTACAAAAACGGGGAAAACAGGAATCGGGAACCAGGAACTGGGAACCGGGGAAAACAAAAACCAAAAAACTGGTAAAACAGGAACTGCCTGTAGAAAATCACGTGGGCCATTCCTCATGGCGACCCCTTCGGTGTCGCCATGCCACCCAACACCGTTTTTCCCAGTTCCTGTTTTTCCCGGTTCCCAGTTCCTGGTTCCCGTTTTTCCCTGCCCGCCCCGCCGGGCATGATAAAATTCTTGCAAAGCCGTTGCCCGTTGTTCTATAATCAGGGGTGTGGCTATACTGAAAAAGCCCGAACATATGCAAGAGTACAGGTTTATGGAAAATTCAGCCGTGACAGGCGCAAAAAATCAACAGATTCTTCTGGTTCGGTGGTCGCTGGTGGTTTTGCTGGCGGTAATAGCCGTGAGTCTGCTGGTAACTTTGGGGCTTTCGGCTGCGTCGGCAGAGGGCGGTTCTGTCTCTTCCGGCGGCAAAGATGACGTTTTTGTGGTCGCGGGGCAAATATCTCGCGAAACTTATGGCCTGTATCTGGTCGATTATAAAAACAGTACGATTTGCATATATCAGTATCTGCCCAAAACGCGGAAACTCCGCCTGATGGCAGCGAGGACTTACCGGTTCGACGTGCAATTGGATGAATATAATGCCGACAACCCCTTGCCCCGCGAGGTGAAAAAACTCGTGCAGCAACAGCGTCGGCTGAGAACGGAAAAAAAATAGTACCGAAAAACCGCTGCCCGGCAAAACAGAAAATTGCGTCGGGCGGAGGGGTTTTCGTATAATATGATCACCCTGTGGGTATCTGGGACCTTACGAAGGGTGATGAGGAGTCAGAATCAATGGCAAAGATGTATTACTCCGAAGAGGAGGCCTGCAAGGCCCTTGGCGTAGAACTCGACGGGTTGATGGAGCATGTCAATTCCGGGAAGTTGCAGATGTACCAGGACGGCGCAAAGCACGTTTACAAGTCCGCCGACGTGGACGAGTTCGCGTCCGAGCTTGGCGTTACTCCCCAAGGCGGGGAATCCGACGACGCGGTCAGCCTGTCCGAAGCGGACACGGTAGCCGAGCAGACGCCGACCCTCAAGAAGGAAGATACCGTTATTACCGCAGAGGGCATCAGCATCTTCGACGATGAAGATTTGGAGATCGAAGAAGCCGATCCGATGGCCAAGACCCAGATCGCCCCGTCGCTGGACGACCAGATTGCCCTGGACGGCGTGGGCAGCGGTTCGGGCCTGTTGGACCTTACCCGCGAGAGCGACGATACCTCGCTTGGCGCGGAGGTGCTGGATCACATCGACATGGAAATCGGCGGAAGCGGACTTTCCAGCGGTCTGAGTACTGGTCTCGGCAGCGGCCTGAGCAGTGGTCTCGGCAGCGCCGCCGGTAGTGGGCTTTCCAGCGGCTTGAGCAGTGGGCTTTCCAGTGGGCTTTCCAGCGGGTTGAGCAGTGGTCTTTCCAGCGGCCTGAGCCAGGCTACGGAAATTGCTGCCGGATCGCGGGCACCTGCGGCACCTGCGCCACCGGCACCGGAGTTTGTCGATGCGTCCAGTGGGTTATATACTGGTTTGCTGGTGGCGGCGGCGGTTATAATGCTGCTGGTAACGGCGGTTTCGCTGGCTGCCCAACAGCGCGTGGTTTCCAGCCTGATTAAGGCATTGCACGATAACCTGACCATCGTGGCGGTAGCGGTTGTGGTAGTAACACTGATAGGTGGCGTAGCCGGCCTGCTGGTCGGTAAATCCGCCGAGGCCAAGCGGGAACTGATGGCCAGAATGGGCTAACGAGTTCAAACCATCCCCTTTATTATGTATGCAAAACGATCTGGCATGTCCGGTTAGGACTTGCAGGAAAGGATGAATGATGAACACATTTGGAAAAATAACGCTGGGCGTGATTGTCTTTGGCGCGATGCTGGCTGCCGGCGGCTGTAACGACAAGCAACTCATAGCGAAAAACCGCTCTCTCAGCAATCGGCTGGAGGAAATCCAGGGTGAAAAAACCCAACTCCAGGCAGAAAAAGACGGACTCGCCAGTGAGTTGGCCCGGCAGAAAGATGCCGCCCAAACCGACAAAACCCGTATCGAGGAACTCCAAAACGCTAATGATGTCAAGACCAAGGCCTTGGTCAAACTGAAGAAGATGTATGACGAGCTGTACAACATGCCACGCGGGCCGGGAATGCTGCCGAAAAAGTTGAATCGTGCCCTCAAGGCGTTCGCCCAGGCAAATCCGGGCATTGCCGAATATGACGACAAGTACGGCATGGTAAAACTCAAGAGCGATCTGACTTTTGGCTTGGGCAGTGCGGTGGTTAATGTCGACGCCACCAAGGCGCTGGCCAAGCTGGTGAAGATTCTGAACACCAATGACGCGAAGGGGTTCGCCGTTTATGTAGCCGGCCATACCGACAACGTGCCGATTCGTCGGGTTCGCCGCAAACATCCGACCAACTGGTATCTTTCGGTTCACCGGGCTGTCGGCGTACAGAAGGCTTTGGTCAGGGCCGGCCTGGCCCCAACCCGGATCGCCGTGATGGGCTTCGGCGAGTATCACCCCATCCTGCCGAACAATCCGGGCAAAAAGGGCAACAAGGCGAATCGCCGCGTGGAAATCTGGATCGTGCCGGCTGGCTCGTTCCTGACCCCCGAAGCGATGGTAACGACGGAGCCTGAAACCCTCAGGCCCGCCGGAAAAACGTCGGAAAAACTTCCCGCTGCCCCCGCCGCCAAACGCGACAGTTTTAAGAACCTGTAGGAAGAAAGCAACGCTACCCCAAGTAGTATTGCGTGTGAAAAAATAACGGCTCCGGTGTGAAATTCATGCCGGAGCCTTTTTTTACCATAAGGGAACCTCTAAAAATTGCCTTCGTCGCGAGAACGAGCGAAATTTCTGCGGGCAAGGCGGAGGAGCCAAATCGCCGCAGGCGTAGCAATAGCTACGTCGAGAACGATTTTGTCCCGACAACGCAGCCCGCGGGAATTGCAGCCGTTCGTAGCAGAAATGAATTTTTAGACGTTCCCATCAAACCAAAACAACACTGACTCACATTGTAGCGATGCTATAAGTATCGGTAAAAAAATTTGCTTTAAAATGATTTTTTACTTGAAGAATCCCCGAAACTGGTTTAATATGCTGTCATGTGGTTCCTTGCTCGGGAACCCCACCACTATGCTCGAATAACGATAACTGGGAACAGCGAGTGTTTGTCCGTCAGGTTGAACATGCTCGCGCAATGTTGCTCTTTGCTCAAAAGAGTGTTGCGCAGTCCGTGTAGTATGCGGGAGGAGACACGTTGTTAAATTTAGATAATAATAGCAAGCCACAAGTTGCCGCACAAGACGACAACGAGATCGGTTTGATTGGCAATAGCCCACTGTTCCAGCAACTTCTCAGCACGATCGATGCCGTTGCCGGCAATGATTGTATCGTATTGCTTGAAGGCGAATCCGGGACAGGCAAGGAGCTTATCGCCAAACGCATTCACGATCAGTCGCGTCGTACGACAAATCCATTTATTCCAGTTAACTGCCCAGCCGTAAGCGAATCCCTGTTTGAAAGCCAATTTTACGGCCACGTCAAGGGTTCTTTCACCGGTGCCCAGGGCGATACGCTTGGTATGGTACGTGCTGCGGAAAAAGGTACGCTTTTCCTGGATGAAATCGGCGAACTGCCTCTGCACCTTCAGCCGAAACTGCTCCGCCTGCTGCAGGAAAAGGAAGTTACCCCCGTTGGCGCCACAAGCCCCATAATCTGCGACGTGCGATTCGTCGCTGCAACAAACCGCTCGCTGGCCAAAGCCGTTGCCGATGGGAAATTCCGCCGCGACCTGTATCACCGGCTTAACGTGGTGCGGATCCAGGTTCCCTCGCTGCGTCAAAGGCCGGAAGATATCGAATTGCTGCTGGACTTCTACCTGGGCTATTACGCCAATGAGTACGGCATGGATCGGCGGGAGTTGACCAGGCCTGTCCGCGATGCCCTGATCACCTACCCCTGGCCGGGCAACGTACGGGAATTGTGCTGCTGGACGGAACGGCTGTACGCCGCGAACCTCCCAGCCGTACCGCCGACGCCCGAAATATGGGAAGATCACTACGCCGCGGGCCAGCCCGTATCGCCGATAGAAAACGAATCGCCCGATATGTTCGCATTTGCGAATGATGCATCCGGTTCGCTGGCCAACGCCGAACTCGACGCGATTCGCAACGCCCTGACCCAGGCGGGCAACAACCGCTCGGCGGCTGCAAAATTATTGAATATTCACCGTACGACACTGCTGCGGAAAATGAAACAATACTCCTTCAGCCTGGACTAACCACCCGGGCAGCAAACCTGGCTGTTGCTCAACCAGGCCTTTTCTTCTCCGGAGGCCGGAACATTTAACGTGTTCCGGCCTTTTTTATCACATTCCGGGCTATAGAAATGCAGAAAACGGTGTAACCCGCCTGGCAAATTGAGTACACTTCCATAAAATTAAGCGTATGGGAACCTCTAAAAATTGCTTTCGTCGCGAGAACGAGCGAAATTGCCGCCGTTCGTAGCAGAAATGAATTTTTAGAGGTTCCCTTATGCAAGGAAACTTTTGCCCATGAGTTCTGACGATTCATTATCCATAGCCGTTCTGATCCCCTGCCACAACGAGCAGGCCACCGTCGCCAAGGTCGTGGACGACTTCCGCCGCGAGCTGCCCTACGCCCGGATATACGTCTTCGACAACAACTCCACCGACGAAACCGCCGCCATCGCCGCCGAACACGGAGCCACCGTATTCAAGGAACCGCGGCAGGGTAAGGGCTTCGCCATCCAGTCCATGTTCGAGCGTGTCGACGCCGACGTGTATGTCATGACCGACGGCGACGACACCTACCCCGCCGACGCCGTCCATAAGCTTATCGCGCCCGTAACCAACGAGCAGGCCGACATGGTCGTCGGCGCAAGGCTGCAAACTCACACCGGCGAATCTTTCCGCCCGCTCCACGTCGGCGGAAATCACCTGGTGCGAAAGCTGGTCAATTGGGTATCCGGGGCTGATCTTACCGACATCATGAGCGGCTACCGCGCGTTCAACCGTCGCGTGGTTCGCTGCCTGCCGGTGCTTTCCAGCGGCTTTGAAGTGGAAACGGAAATGACCATCCAGATGCTCTATCACCGCATGAAACTGCTCGAGGTGCAGGTGCCCTACGGTGTGCGCCCTGCCGGTAGCGAAAGCAAACTGCGGACTTTCCGGGACGGCTCCCGCGTGCTGTGGAAAATATTCTCCCTGTTCCGCTCGTTCAAGCCGCTGACGTTTTTCGGCTCGATGGGCATAGTGTTTTTCGTAGCCGGCGTGCTTGCGGGCATACTCCCGATACACGATTACTTCACCGCACCGGGCCATTTCGTAAGCCATGTGCCGCTGGCTGTTCTGGCTGTGGCGTTCATGTTGCTTTCGGCGGGTTGTGTATTTTTGGGCATTCTGCTGCACGCGATCAACTGGCGGTTCCTGGAACTGCACAACGTCCTCTCGCGAAAATAATACATCATTTACGGCAAAAGATACGGCCAACACGGCCCCCAAGGGGCCATGCCCCCCGCCATTACTTCATTTTTTTGCCTTCATCTATCTGGATTTTCCCGGTTTTCCTTCGCCACCGGAGTTTTCGGTAGAGATAGGGACAGTCGAAGTTCGTGGATGATAAGTTTGTTATTATCTATGTCGGCTAGGAGGAGGTGTCCTTCCGGGGTGATTTGCTCCAATGTGCCTTTGGGAGTTTTGAATTTTTTGGACCACTCCCGTCCATTCCAGAAACGGGCGATATTGTTCCCGGGATTATGCGCAACCATCAGGCCATTGGGCAGCCGACGAATCGAAGAGGAATAAGAATTATCTTCGAACTTGAGCTTGTGGCTCAGTGTAGAGTTGTCGGTCAGTGAAGTTATTCCCACGCCGGAGGAACCGAATCCAGAAAAATCCCACCAAAGAATGACCTTCCCAGCCGGATCAATGTTTGCTGCAACCCAAGAGATATCTTTTCCGCTGCCGCTTACCTGGTGGACGGGAGACCATTGGCCTTTGACGTACCATTGCACACCGATGTAGGGTAGCTCTCTCCATAACAATCCAAATTGACTAACCTGCTGGAACAGAAAGACGCCCCCATCGCTGCCCGGTTCGAGACGGAGGTCCCTCTGTGTGAATCGCCCCCACATTTGGGTTGCCTTGGGAGCAGACCAGGCCGTGCCATCAAAAATCATGTGATAGCAGAGCGAGGTATAGGCAAGATGACCGCCCAGTGAAAAGCCTGGCCCAGACTGAGGAAAGGCTACATGGAGCCGGCCTTGAGTGTCGACGGTGGCTGTCAGATCGCTACGTCCATACTCATACAATTCCATCACAGATGAAAAGCGATCCTTCTGCCAATAGGCTGCGGCGGTTTGGTAAGGGTTGGCACAGGACCAGATAAACCACACTCGACCTTGAGCATCACAAAGTCCGATCAGCTTATCAAATCTCGTATCCTCAGGCCAGGGAACAGCTACACGGGCCTGCTGTTTTCCATCTTTGTAAATAGCGAAAAAATCTTTCTGTTCGGACAAAATAACAGCGACAAACAATTGGCCTTGGTGGTCTTTGACGATGCTGTAGGGTTTAGATCGGCTAATCCCGGTAACTTCAATCTCAAGGGGCGGGACGGCTGGGGCGAGTCCGATGACATCGGGGATAGGCGCGGAAACTCCCAAGATCGGTGGCTGGCAAGCGGAAGCTCCCACAGCCATACATATCAGAAGAAAAACACAGGGAACTCGCATAAGCAGTCTTCCCAACAGATACCTCACTCGGTCAATTTCCATAACCCACCTCTTGTTTGGCTAGCCGCATAGTATGTGTGTAGTCAGTACTTGACCGTACAGGCAATTGAACAAGTAGCGTAACACCCTTCTCCAAACGGAGTTTTCAATGGGCATAATTAACCACTATTTAGACTTCTCTTCCGCACATGTGCGAAACCAATAGAAAAGTATTTTGTTTTCATCTGACCACTTATAATCCGGCCATTGCAGATCATGGGTTTTAACTATTTCCAGCATAGAGCGATAAACTAAGTTAATAGCAGAACGATCCTTGTCTGAGCAAAACCACTGTATTTTCAATTGTCGCCATAACCCTGGGGCATCATTCAATAAATACAACAAAACTCCGTGATTGACGTGCTTGTGTTCACGATCTTTATTTTTTTTCTGACTTTGGGTTAAGGGGAATAATCTCAAATGGCACACATTGCCTGGCTGCGTATAATACATATCCCTTTTTTGTCGATCATATCCATCATGCGTCTTGGCAAAGTCCTCATTACTCTGCACAATCTTATGCGTTACATCATGGTCGTCATCCATGATAACGGGGTGATATCCTGACGCCAATATGATATTTCCCTCGCGGAAATACCGCCCAACATAAGGAAATTTTTTTCCTCTCCAGTAACAGGTTTTGCTTTCTCCATAACCGCCTGCTTGCCATATGGAGTCTTTGGGCGGACTTAATATTTGAATGCGACGAAGGATTATAGGCCCAAATGGCGTCGTATCCGGATCTTCCACTACATGCCAGTCATTAGTTCTACTATACGCAATATTTACAACCTGTTTTGCTTTCACCCCCTCAAATATGATGGGCGTTATGCTCCCTTTTCTTCCGGTATTCGAGCAACCAGCGCAAAATATGCTTGTCGCCAAAAGAGTTAATGTATTGAATTTTACTGTCATCTTCATGTTCTCCTTAGTTTTCGCAGGCACGTTTTTATCTCTCTTCTCGACACTTCTCGTATACTTCTTCGATTTGTCTGACCATGGTTTGCTGGTCGAAGCGTGTTTGGCAGAGTTTTTTGCCGGCTGTGCCCATTTGTCGGCGGAGTTCTTCGTCGGCGGCGAGTTTGTCGATTGCCTCAGCCAGCATGGTCAATTTTTCTTCGTGGGTGTGGGTATGCGGCGGCGGCAGCAGAATGCCCGTCTGATCGTTGAGTACCTCGGATGCACCGTCCACGTCGTAGCTGATAACCGGCGTCCGGGCCAGCATCGCCTGCGGCAGCGTCCGGGCAAGGCCCTCGCGATAGCTGCAATGCACCAAAATGTCGCTGGCGTGCATGACGGCGGGTATCTGCCCCGGCGGCAGCAGGCCCGTAAGGTGGAACCGCCCAGTCAAGCCGGCCTGGTGGATCCTGTATTCAATATCCCGCCGCAAATGCCCATCGCCCACAAAGCAGAAATGCACCGGCGGAGCGTCGGCGGGGCGCATCTTCTCCAGCTTGACCGCCGCGGCGATGATATCATCATGACCCTTGAGTTCGGCAAGGCGCGACACCTGCGTAACCAGAACCGCCCCGGCTGGCAGCCCAAGCGACGCGCGAAACCCCTGCGCGTCAGCCGGACGGGCGAGCGTTAAAAAATCCTCCACCTCCATACCGCTGTAAATCGTCGTGTATTGCTCAGGTTTGCCAACGCCGGCAGCTAGCGCCTGGCGGGTCATCGCGTCGGCGACGCAGATTATCGCGTCTGACCGCCGGGCCGCCCGCTTCTCCAGCGCAATGTAAATGCGATTGCGCAAAACTGACTCGTACCGGTGATACGCCAAGCCGTGGATTGTATGGACAATTTTCATTCCGCCGCAGGCCGGCTCCCGGCGGCGGAGCTTATCGGCGACCTTGCGGGCGATAATCCCAGCCTTGGACGAATGCGTATGCACCACATCCGGCTGCAATTCCCGGAAAACCTCACGCAGCCGCCGGCTTGTCGCCCGGTCGCGAAATGGGTGAATCTCGCGGCGCATTTCGTCGATTATTACTACGCGATACCCCCCTGTTTTCGCCCGGCCGAGCAGTTCGCCCTCCGGCCCGAGCGCCGGACCGGTAACGAGCGTAACCTCGTGCCCGTCGCGATGCAGGCCTTCGCACGTCAGGATCGTATTCTCCTGCGCCCCGCCGAGAATCAATCGCGTTATCACATGACATATCTTCATAAGTCCCTGCACGATACTTGTGTATGGCGGGTAATTCAAGTATCCTGCTGATCTTATGATTCCCGCGGAGCAAATAATCCTACGGGCGGCAAGCTCCCGGCCATGTAACCATCGCCCGGCCAAGCGTTTGCCGCTGATTGCTGCGGTGCTGTGCATGGGCCTGCTCGGCAGCAACGCCCTGGCCCATCCGCACGTTTACATCAAAATGAGCATAACCGCCGTCGTAGACGAGCCGGGCCTGAAGCACCTGATGGTAGAGTGGAAGTTCGACCCCGGCTTCAGTCATATGTTCCTCTATGATTGCGACGAAAACAAAAACAAGCAAATCGACGCCGATGAATATTCCGCCGTTCAGAAACATTACGAAAATCCTTATCGTGAGCAGAATTTTTTCTTCACCCTGCTGAAAAACGAAGAGCCGGTCGACTCGATAAACGCAAAGCTCGACCATGTTGAGATTTGCGACGACCGGGTCATCTTTCACCTCAAAGTAGTGTTGGACATTCCCTTCGCCGACAAAGGCCAGGATATTTACCTGCAGCCCAAAGACCCGACGAATTTCGTCTATTTTTCGCTCGACCGTAAGCGTCCGCCCAAGGTCAAATCACTGGCAGCATCTGTCGCTGCCGCCGACGTGAAAATCGAAACCTATCCCAAAGAGCGGGTTTACGCCATACATCTAGGCCCTGGAAAACTCAAGGCTCCGCCGCTGGCCGGGCCACCCGACCTGTGGGACCGGTATTTCGAATTCCAGGCAAAGCTGTACGCGACCATGAGCGAGTTCATTGTCCAAACCAAACAGTCAATGACGCCGGGCGTTCTGGCGTTTCTGTTTCTGGCAGCGGCTGGGTATGGTTTTGTTCACGCCGCCGCACCCGGCCACGGCAAAAGCCTGGCGATCGCATTTTTCCTCAATCGTCCCGCCCGCTGGTACACCGGGCCTGTCTTTGGATTCCTGGTAGCCGCGGTGCATACCTGCTCAGCCATTCTGCTGAGCACCCTGTTCATGACGATTCTCTCGCAATACAAGGGCACGAAGCGAATGATGCTTCTGGCGCAGTTGAACATCGTCATCGCC
>JAIORC010000009.1 GCA_021108335.1 Phycisphaerae bacterium | reverse complement strand
GCTCTTCATCACATGCCACGTACAAACTCTGCATAATCCGGAGTTCCGCATAATGGCTGTTATGTGGAGTTCCGCATAACAGCCAGCTCGACCAGCTGGTCATCCGACGGCGTGAACCCAGAAAACCCGGCATATTAGTTATCGAGATTTTCGACATGCCGCTGCATCGTTGCCCGTTGTGCGGAAATCCTCTGCCAGGTGGAGGTCGGACGGAATGAGGGCGACACTTTTGCCAACTCCCAAGGCTCCGCCGTTGACACTTCGGCCTTATCAGGCCGAGGCTGTGGATGCCGTCTATCGGTATCTTCGGGATCGCGACGACAACCCCGTCGTCGTGATCCCGACAGCTGGGGGCAAGACACCGGTGATGTCCACCATCTGCCGCGACGCGGTACAGAAATGGAGCGGTCGTGTGCTGATTCTCGCCCACGTCAAGGAATTGCTGGAGCAGACGGCGGACACGTTACGGCGTGTCGCGCCCGATTTGGAAATCGGCGTTTATTCCGCCGGCCTGAAATCCCGTGACACCGATCACCCGATCATCGTCGCCAGCATCCAGTCGGTCTACAAACGGGCCTGCGAGCTGGACGCCTTCGACCTGGTGCTTGTCGATGAATCGCACCTTATCCCGCTCGACGGCGAGGGTATGTACCGCCAGTTCCTGGCTGATGCGAAAACCATCAATCCGAACATCCGCGTGGTGGGCTTGACGGCTACGCCGTACCGGCTCAAGGGCGGGATGATTGCCAAGGAAGATCATTTTCTTAATACCGTCTGTTACGAAATCGGTGTGAAGGAACTGATCGTGCAGGGTTTTCTCTGCCCATTGAAAACCAAGGCGGGCAAGATCAAAGCCAATCTCGACAACCTGCACGTTCGCGGCGGCGAATTTGTCGCCAACGAAGTCGAGGCCGCGATGGATAACATCGTCCTTGTCCAGTCGGCATGCGAGGAGATCGTCGAGCTTACGCAAGAGCGAAACTCCTGCCTCCTGTTTACGTCCGGCGTGGCACACGGGCAACATATCGCCCGTACTATCCAACGCCTCGCCGGCCAAGACTGCGGATTTGTCTGCGGCGAGACACCCGGCCTGGAACGGGAATCGATTCTCCGACGTTTCAAGGCGGGCGAATTGAAATATCTCGCAAATGTCAACGTGCTGACGACCGGGTTCGACGCTCCGAATATCGACTGCGTAACCATCGTGCGTCCGACGATGTCGCCGGGACTCATGTACCAGATGGTCGGTCGTGGCTTCCGGCTGCATCCGGACAAGACCGATTGCCTCGTACTTGATTACGGTGGCAACATCCTGCGGCATGGCCCGGTGGATGATTTGAAGATCAAAGAACCCGGCAGCGCCGCCGGTGAAGCGCCCGCAAAGGAGTGTCCGAAATGCCAAGCGTTAATCCATGCCGCGTATGCAACCTGCCCTGAGTGCGACTACGAATTCCCTCCGCCGGAAAAGGAGAAGCACGAATCCAAGGCCAGCAATGCCGGGATTCTATCCGGGCAAATAACGGATACTCAATACGACGTTTACGAAACCACTTATTGCGTACATGCCAAGCGGGGCGCGGCGGCGGATCACCCCCGCACGATGCGGGTGAATTATCGCGTCGCCAAAAATGACGTTTTCGGTGATTGGAAATCCGAGTGGGCCTGCCCCGAGCACAGCGGCTACGCCCGCAACAAATTCGTAGCCTGGTGGAAGGCCCGCAGCAACGAGCCGCCGCCAAATTCCGCCGAGCAAGCCGTAGAACTGGCCGATGCCGGCGCACTGGCCGAGACCAGGCAGATCACTGTTCGCACCGTCGCCGGTGAGAAATACGACAGCGTCGTGAACTACAAGCTGGGCGACAAGCCGCCGCGTCTGGACGGCAGCGAAGAACGCGACAGCAACCAGCCCGGCAATCCCCACGCATGGATAGATGACGACGAGATACCTTTTTAAGGGAACACCTGATGACAAACTTTACCGAAACCAGCCGGATGCTGACTATTCGCGACGTGACCCAAAAGCTTAAATGCTCTGCAAGAACGGTGTACCGGTTGCGAAAGCGGGGGCAGATGCCTCAACCGATCAAGCTCGGCAAACTCATCCGCTGGAAGGCCGAGACAATCGAACGCTGGATCGCCGAAGGCTGTCCCACGCCGCAAGTCACGCCCAGAAGCAAATGGAAACGATAATGCATAGTACCGCAATGAACTATCTCAAGGCGGGGCTTTGCGTGCTGCCTGCCAACCGGAAGAAGAAATTCCCGACGGTCGGCAAATGGACGCCGTACAAGACCCACCTGCCAAACAAACACGAGGTCGACGCCTGGTTCGCTAACACCCAGAACGGGCTTTGCATCGTCTGTGGTGCCGTCAGCGGCAACCTGGAGATGATCGATTTTGATAACGGCGGCGAATTGTTCGACGCCTGGGCTGCGAAGATTCCCGGCGATCTTTTGGGCCGACTGGTGATCGAATCAACCCAGTCCGGCGGCAGGCATGTAGCGTATCGTTGCGAAGACGAAGTTTGCGGCAATGTCAAGCTGGCCCAACGGGCGATTGACGGCGGCGTTATCACCCTCATCGAAACACGTGGCCAGGGCGGGTTGTTTTTGTGCGCTCCAACCGAAGGTTACGAATTGCTCCAGGGCGAATTGGCCGCCCTGCCCGTTTTGACCATGGCGGAGCGTGAACTTCTCATGCAGGCGGCAGTCGACCTGGACGAGATTGACGATTCTCTGCCAGAGAGCGACCACGATGCCGCATTGCCCTCGAACAATACGCACAGCGCCACATTGTCCGCCGACAATTCGGACATGCCCGGCGGAGATTTTAATATTCGCGGGAATATTCGACCAGTGCTGGAGAAGCACGGCTGGGCCTGCATCGGTAAATCCGGCGACAACGAACTCTGGCGACGGCCCGGCAAAGATCGCGGTACGCATTCAGCCACCTTCAACGGTGAATGCTTTTTTGTCCACTCCACCAACGCATCCCCGTTTGAGGCTCCGCAGGGGCATTCGAAATTCAGGGTTTACACGCTTCTCGAACACGGCGGTGACTTCTCTGCCAGCACACGCGACCTGTCGGCACAGGGCTACGGAGAATCCGATTCTCTGGACACAGACGTAGACATCTCCGCAATCGTGGAAATGTCGGCCGAGATGTGCAGTTCTCCGTCGCACAATTCCCACAATGCCGATTGTGCGGCCAACAATGCCGACAATGAACCGAACACGCCAGATATCGCCGACCCGGGGCCGGTACCGGAGCACATGTTCGATGTGCCGGGCTTTGTCCGCCAGGTCATGGACTTTACGCTCGCCAATGCGCCATACCCCAACGTCGGTTTGGCGTTCTGTGGCGCGATGGCGCTTCAGTCCTACCTTTGCGGACGGAAAGTCCAAACTTCGGATGATCTGCGGCCCAACATTTACCTGCTGGCCCTGGCCAGTTCGGGAACGGGCAAAGACTTTCCCCGCAAGGTCAACTCGCGGGTGATGCTGGAAACGGGGAACATCGCCGCTCTGGGCGACAAGTTCGCTTCCGGCCAGGGCATTCAGGATGCTCTGTTACGCTCCAACGCCATGCTGTTCCAGAACGACGAGATGGACGGCGTGCTCCGGCAGATCAATTTCGACCGCGAGAACAAACTCGAGTCCATCCCCAATATTCTGCTGACGCTTTATACCTCAGCCGATGCTGTCTACCCGGTCCGCGTCAAGGCCGGTCAGAAGGAAACATTGAGCATCGACCAGCCGCACCTGACGCTCTTCGGTACGGCTACGCCGCAGTTTTTCTACGAGTCCCTCTCGCAGCGGATGCTCACCAATGGCCTGTTTGCCCGAATGATGATCATCGACGTGGGCACGCGAGGGCAAGGCCAAACCCCCGGCTCCGCCAGGCACGTCCCAGACTCCATTCTGGACACAGCCCGCTGGTGGTCGGATTTCGCACCAGGACGTCGCGGGGCCGGGGGAAACCTGTACGCCATGTACCCGGAACCCAAATCCGTGCCGTTCACGCCAGATGCTCTGAAGGCAATCGAGGCTATGCAAAAAAAGACTGATGCCAAGTGGCACGAGGCAGACAAACAAAAAAATGAAGCGGACCGTACCGCATGGAGCCGTGCCTGCGAAAACGCCAAGAAACTCGCCCTGATCTACGCATGCAGCGAGAACCACGAGAATCCAGTCATATCGCTGGCCGCCATCGAATGGGCCAGCGCATTCGCCCTGCACCAGACAAAACGACAGTTGTACCTGGCCGGCAGCTACGTCGCCGAGAACCCGTTCCACGCCGAATGCCTGAAACTGCTTCGCCGCCTCAGGGAGTCCAAAGGCCAAATGGCCCGGAACAAACTCATGCGGGCAATGCGGTGCAAGCTGGCCGACTTTGACCAGATCATCGGGACGCTGCTTATGCAGGGCGACATTGCGGCTGTGGACATCCCGACAAAAACCAAGACCGCCAAGGGATACCGAATTACATGATTTATGTACAGCCGAATCCATCACGAATCCGTCACAATCCGTCACGCCTGTGTGACGGATTCCACGGCGAAATCAGGAATAACCTGAATAGCACAGGTAGTTCGGTCGAATCCGTCACGAATCCGTCACGCCCTTTTGTGACGGATTCGGGAAGTTGTAAGTCCTTGTTTTATAGTAATATACCCCCCCCTCTCCCCCCTATATATGAATTCGTCACGCATACCCCCGCGCGCCGTGAGCGTATACGCGAGGGGCCCGTGACGGATTCGATGGTTCCTTCAGGGCATGTGAACGTAAAGATGCCATGGGAAAGAATCACGCTATTAGACACAGTTTGTTGCGCTGTCCGGTTTTTTGCACGCAGCCGTAATCCCTTATGCCACACAGAGATATATCAGGAGACACATCATGACTACAACCACGAAAGCAGTTTTGGAAAAGTTTACCGTCGGGCTTCGCAAAATCGACGACATTACCCCTTACGAACGTAATCCGCGTATCAACGACGGGGCCGTCGATGCCGTCGCGGAATCGTTGCGGCAGTTCGGATTCCGCCAGCCTATCGTTATCGACGCCGACGGCGTGATCATCGCCGGGCACACTCGCTACAAAGCCGCGATGAAGCTCGGCCTTACCAAGGTGCCCGTCCACATCGCCACCGACCTTTCGCCGGAGCAAATCCAGGCATACAGGATCGCCGACAACAAGACCGGCGAACTGGCTGAATGGGATTTCGAGATATTGCCCATCGAGATTGCCGAGCTTGCCGGCGGCGATATCGACATGGGCGACTTCGGTTTTAACGAAAAGGAACTGACCCAGCTGCTCGACGAGGCAAGCGGTATCGCCCAGGGCAATACCGACCCGGACGCCGTGCCCGAACCGCCGGACGAGGCTATCACCAAGTCAGGTGATATATGGGTGCTCGGCAATCACCGACTGATGTGCGGCGATTCGTCTTCCGAAGCCGACCTGGACAAGTTGCTGGACAGCGCGACGATCCAGCTTGTCAATACCGATCCGCCATACAACGTCAAGGTCGAACCCCGCAGCAACAACGCCATCGCCGCCGGCAACAGTTCCTTCGGCGACAAAAAGGCCCAGCTGCATCACCAGTCATTCGACGTTGCTCGCCAGGGTGAAAAGCATGCGACGACGAAAAAACTCCGCGCCAAAGACCGCCCGCTGGAGAATGATTTTGTAACCGAGGAGGAGTTCGACCGGCTGCTGCGGGCGTGGTTCAATAATATCACCCGCGTTCTCGAACCGGGTCGGTGTGCCTACATTTGGGGCGGCTACGCGAACCTGGCCAACTATCCCGCCGCCCTCAAAGAGGCGGGGCTGTATTTTTCGCAATGCGTCGTGTGGGACAAGCAGCATCCCGTCCTGACCCGCAAGGACTTCATGGGAGCATTCGAGATTTGCTTCTACACCTGGCGCGAGGGCGCAGCCCACAAGTTCCTCGGCCCGAATAACGCGACCGACCTCTGGCATGTAAAAAAGGTCAATCCGCAGTCAATGGTACATCTGACGGAAAAGCCGGTCGAGCTTGCGGTCAAAGCGATCCAGTACAGCAGCAAACCCGGCGAGAACGTCCTCGACCTCTTCGGCGGCAGCGGCAGCACGCTCATAGGTTGTGAACAGGCCGGGCGCAACGCCTACCTCATGGAAATCGACACGCTCTACTGCGACGTAATCGTCAAACGCTGGGAAGAATTCACCGGCCAGAAGGCCGAGCGGCGGAAAGCAAAGGAGGCCTGAACTTGCATAAGCATTTATCGCATATATTTACGCGTCAGGCACACAACGAAGACAGCCATGAGCGTCGCGCCCAGCATCGCTTCCGCGTCGGCCAACAGACGGTATGGCAACTGCGACTTCGGCTGGAAGTCGCCGTATCCCAAGGTGGTGAATGTGACAATGCTGAAATGCGCTGCCTCACCCCAACTGGGCTGATGGGCTTCGAACGCGACGTCCGGCAGATTGCCCGGAGCAATGGCTGCAAGTCCGACATACAGGGCCGTCCAGATTGCGATCACTCCAAAGCCGCAAAGGAGTGGATGGAACGGCCTTTCGCCGTAGCCGAAAATGACCCGCCCGAAAACGAGCCGCCCAAACCACGACCAGAACGCTGCACGCCAGGGGCGCATGCCGGATTGGTTCCGCCACCTGTCTTCGATAGCGCATTGCTCGGCATAATGGTAACTACCCGCTGCCGTGTAATCGCCAACTTGCTGGGCGGACTGTTTGGCAAACCTGTAGGCGTTTTCACCATCCTTCCGATGGCGGAAAGGGTGCGGACGGCCTACAAAAAAAAACCGCCTACGGGTTTGATCGTCGAATGTAGCTACCACGCCCGGGTTGCAAACTGCGCCGCGGAAAAAGGTACGATTGCTGAATGTTGCGTCGAAGAACGAGGTTTCTCCGCTGAATGTCGTATCGTCGAACCAGGCAATATTGCTGAACGTCGCGCCGTCGAACAAGGCCCGATCGCTAAACGTCGCGCCTTTGAACGAGGCATCTCCGCTGAACATCGCGCCGTTGAACCTAACCGTTCGGCTGAACGTCGCGCCGATGAACCAGGCCATTCCGCTGAACCTCGCGTCGAGAAACGTGGTCTGATCGCTGAACGTCGCACCTCTGAACGAGGCTGTTCCGTTGAACGCTGCGTCTGTGAACGTGGCCCCAGCGCTGAACGTCGCGTCGTCGAACAGGGCCATTCCGCTGAACGTCGCGCCTGCGAACGTGGCCATATGGCTGAACGTCGCGCCATAGAACGAGACCCTTCCACTGAACGTCGCGTCGTCAAACCAGACGCTGGAGGCGAACACGGTCCCCGCAAAACTCCCCGAGTTCTTGAAGCGATTCTTTTCTTCTGCACGAATGAAATCGGGAACGATGTTAACGGGACAGACGGAATCGGGATCCTCTGGGAAAAACCAGCCATGGAAGTCGGCCAATTCTTTCTCCTTCTCGACCATTTGCCTCGCTGTATTCCAAACCAGGCGAGCAGTCTCATTGCTGCTGCCGTTGTTAGGAGAATGGAACAGACACCGGTCTTCCTGGCACTCGGCCCAAGCATGTCGATTGCACCCTTCGTAACTGCAGACTTTGCCGGAACTGGGGTAAGGTTGTTTGGCTTCCATGGTGAGCAGATTACCACAACCACATGGCCTGTGGCTAGTTCCATTCGACAGGCCGAAGAGCACCCCGGCCAAGGCGACCGGGGTGGTGGAGGGGGCGCGTTGATGGGGGCGTTACTTTGCCAGTTCAAACTTGCCGCGTTCGGTCTTGCGGAAGCGGGCGTCTTTGCCTTTGAGTTTTATCTCACGATTGACGGCGGCGTGGAGCGTATTGGCGGGCGTCTTGCCGCCGTTGCGGGGCTGCCAGATATTTGTCTCCATGGCTTTGGCGATGATGTCCTTGCAACCCAGCGGGCGGTCGCAGGCCTTCATGACGCAGACGGCGGCGGCCAGGAGGCTCATGGGTTTGTGCTTTTTGTCGATTGGAATGGTGATCCCGTCGGCAAGGTTGCCCTTTTGCACAGCCTCGACCGTTTTCGCCACATTCGCCACACGTTTGCCCGTGTCGCGTGGTTTCTTAGCCTTGGCCTTCTTACTCGCCCTGGTGGGCTTGCCGCCACACGGGGCAACCTTGGCCGGCGTGGTGGCGACCGGCTTGGCATTGCGTTTCGGCTGGCGATGGGCGAGGCTACGCAGGCGTTGGGCACTCTTGATTCGCACTTTGCGTTTCGTGATGACATTGACGCCGTTCCAGCCTCCGCTTGGGTTCTCGCCGGTAATGCGAACCTCGGCGATTTTGCCGGTAACCTTGACCTTGTAGACGGCTCCGATTTGTACGTTGTTCTTCTTCATGGCTGTCCCTTTCATTTGGGGGTTAATGGGTGTTTACTTTTCCATCGCATCTGCGACGTGTTGAATCAACGCCGACAAATCAATCGCCTTGATTTGCCCGCCATGCTCGATGGCTTCGCACGCTTTGTCTGTGAACGGGCAGTCGTTCCTGACGAACCGGGCATCGATGCCGAAATCGTCGATAGACGCGGCGGCGTCTCGCAGGATGTCGCAGATTGCGTTGGTGATAGTCTTGTTGTTTTTCATGGCAATCTCCTATTCTTCAATCATGTCGGCGATGTACCGGACAAGGCTGCCCATGTCGCCAGGGCTGACCGTTCCGCCGCAGCACATGCGTTGGACGGTTCGGAAAAAATCCAGGCTGTCGTTGGGCGGGAATGTTACCGCCCGGTCGTTGGACTCGATGTCGCTCGATGCCTGTCTGAGTGCTTCTACGATTTCGCGTGTCATAATAATCTCCTCGTGGTTGCGGGCCGGGGCGCGATTGCCCCGGCCCTCGGTAATGGGTTATTCCGCGATGCGGTACGGCGCTGCGGAAAGGTCGTCGAGTTGCTCCTGCGTCTCGACGGTGAAGTTTTTCGGCCAGGTGGATTTGCGAACACAGATGGCGTTGGCAGCTTTCTGCGTGATAGTCTTGAGAAGCTCGACGGCCATTCGCGGGCCACGGTAGCGCGGGTAGTTGTAGCCCTCGGCGTTGACCAGAACGGCGTACTCGCCGTCTATAGCCACGGCGTACTGGTCTCTGCCGTCAATGGTTCCGCCGGTTCCGGCGAGCGGGGCGAGGCTCGCGGCTATCTCTTCGAAATCGTCCAGGCTGGTAGTCAGCCGGGCCAGAATTTCGGGCGTTGTCGTTACCAGATGTTTGACCGTAATCTTCGTTTCAATCGTTCGCAGGTACATGATTCATCTCCTTGGGGTTATGGTTTCGGGCAATTTTTAATCTGTCCATGTGCCGTTTTCGGTGGCCTCTTTTACTTCTCTGAATCCGGATTTCCAAACCAGCACGCCGTAGCGTCTTTCGTTCAAATTTTCAGCCAGGCGGGCGATGAGATTTTTCTCGTGGCAGCCGGGCGTGAAAAGTTCGTCGGCCAGGTGGCGGCCCCAGCGGCTGCGGAGGAAGTTGCGTATTACGTCGGGGTCTTTCTCGTCGAAGGTCTTGGCGACCTGCAGGCAGGCAGCCGTCCAGATTCGGTTGGCAGCGGCCTCGTCGATGTGGTTGCAGTCGGTTTCTTCGCAGTAGCTGTTGGTCTGCACCGTGCCCCAGAACCCATACACATCGTCGGTCGGCGGGGTAATATTTTTGATGTTGTTCATGTTTTTCTTTTCGTTCGCGTTCATGGTTCGTACTCCTTATTCAGCGTTGAGGGCCAGTATGGTGCGAGGCGTGTATCCGCATCGGCGGGCCTCAGCGTTGATGGCTTTGCGAATCCTGCTGCCGGGGCGATTGGCGTCGTAAATCCTCGCCAGGCGTTTCCAGCCGAGTACCTCGATGCGTCGGCATCCGTTTCGCATCGTCGCGGTCAGCCATTCGTAGGTTTCTGTTGCGTTTTTCTTTTTGTTCGCGTTCATGGTTCGTGTTCCTTTCGGGGGTTACTTGGTTGCGACGTTTTGTCCTGCCTGGTAGGCAGCTTCCAGGGCGGCTTTTACGCCCCAAACCGAAACGTCGTAGAAGTCGAGGCTGTCGCTCTTGCGGGTTTCGAGCGTCTCAAAGTCGAGGTGCTGGGCAGCTATTCGTTCCAGAGTCTTCTGCATCTTTTTTTCGTTCGCGTTCATCGTAATCCCTTTCTTTTCAATGGTTTACGCCTTCTTGGCACATGTTCATGTTCGCTCAACATGCCGAATA
>JAIORC010000302.1 GCA_021108335.1 Phycisphaerae bacterium | reverse complement strand
GCGACCGGTTCCAGTTCTCTTACGAGCAGGTGGTCGGCACGGACACGTTCGGCAAATTCTCCTCCAGTTACAAGATTTACCGCACCGTGTACGTCGATGCCCTGGACCGCAAGCACATCCTTGCCGGAAAAGTACAGTTTGGGCAAATTACCGGTGACGCCCCGACATTCGAAAAATTCTACGCGGGCGGCTTGGGGTCTATCCGAGGCTTTAAGTATCGCGGTATCAGCCCGCGTGGCCACTACCCCGGCGGGGCGAAAAGCAACGACCCCATCGGCGGCGACATGCTCGTCCTCGCCGGCGGCGAATACACCTTCCCGCTGCTGGCTGACAAGCTTCGCGGCGTGCTGTTCCTCGACACCGGTACCGTCGAGGAAAGCTTCGGCCTGAGCACCTATCGGGCGTCGGTCGGCTTCGGTGTTCGCTGGACGATCCCGTTCTTCGGGCCTGTGCCGATGGCGTTGGACTTCGGCTTCCCGCTGGCAAAAGAAGACGACGACAACACCCAGATATTCAGTTTCTCCCTGGGCTGGACGTTCTAGCAAACCGTCCCATAAAAAAATGATGGGTGCCGTGGCGGGAAGCGAAGCGACAGCCACGACGTAACTATTGCGAGAAAACATGCTTCCCCAAGCAGAAGCATGGCACCAAGCCACGAATTGAAATACATGCAACACCAAAACGGCAAGTCGATATGATTCGGCTTGCCGCTTTGCATTATGTGGCGTCGAGTGTTTGCAGGGTACCGTGGCGGGAGCGAAGCGACAGCCACGATCTATTCCATTCACGAACCCAGCGCGGCGGCCTTCCCAGGCCGCCGCGAAAACGTGCGATACAGGTTTGGCCTTGCGCCGTGGGAAATTTCTAAAATTCAAGGGTGGCATGGCTTGCTTGCAAGCCATGCCACCCAACATTGGTAATTTGTGCGTATCACCCGCGACTGTAGGGTGGGTGCTTGCACCCACGCGGTTTTCGCGCGATTCTCAATTCTATTGTTTCTGCCTGGTTCGCCGCGTGGGTGAACCTGCCTTCGGCAGAACCACCCAACATTGACAATTTATACGCCATTCTTCATGGCGACCCCTACGGTGTCGCCATGCCACCCAATATTGGTAATTTATTCGCCATTCCTCAAACCCCGCGCGGCGGTGAATGCGTCATCCATTATGGCCACCCACATCGTTTTACATTACGCATCGCCGAGTGTTTGCAGGGCTTTCCATGTCATTGGAATCAGTATCTCGGCGTGGGAGTCGGTATCGGGGCCCCAGATTTCCAGAAGAAGGGCGCGGAGTTTTTCCGGGGAAAGATCATTCGCCTGGGGCAGCATGTTGGCGGGGCGATTTTTCGCGTCGATTTCATCCTGCCGCCGGATCATGGACAGGACTCCGGCGGCTGCGCCTATGGCGAGATTCGTCGGCGTCAGGCCCTGGCCCAACACAACCCGCATCGTGCCGAACAGCCTATCGTCGTAACCCAGTTTGCGGAGATGATCCCGCCCGACACGCCAGACGAGATCGTTGAGATACGGGCAAACCATTCGTTCCAGCAGATCATCGGCGTAATCGCGGAACCCCACCGGCGTAAACAATGGGTCGCCGAGGCCGTCGTGCTTGCGAATCAAGGCAGCGCCGCATTCGTCAATGAAGGCCTTGCGGGCGGTATCCATGATTTCGGTATCGCCGGCTGCGTCGGCGATGGTATTCAGTCCCCTGCTCTCGGCGAGATAGGCGATGAGCGCGTGGATAGCATTATGGCCGAACAGCTTGGCCTCCTCGAACGGCAACAGATCGGTTTTTTCAAGAAGAACGTCGATGCCGCGCCGATAGCCGGGCAGTTCGATCCGCGAAATGAGTATGCGATTGAATTCCTCGACGAGCATCGCCCGCGGAATATCCGGCGTAATCGTCGTCAAACCCATACCGCCGATGGTTTGCTCGTCGGCGATTACGCCGCTCATCTTGCCGATAACCGTATTGAGCGTCTGCAGTTGCCGAAGCGTCTGGGCCGGCAGATGTTCCGCCAGTTTTTCGTGTAGAAGTCCCGCGGCGTGGTTGTGGTTCTCGGCGGCGTAGATGATAGTCGGCTGAAGTTCGGTTCGGCGTGATATTCCCTGGCGGATTATTTCGACCACGGCTGCCGGACCTCCGATATCGTAGAAATTCACGCTCGGCAGCGCCGTCGCCATCTCGTCCGACCGGGCCACCGCCTCGATAAGCTCCTCGCGGTCGGCGGGCACGTTGGGGTTGTAAAGCTCCACGCCCTCGACCGTCAACTGGTCAATACGATCCTTTCGCGCGATATTGACCGCGTAGCGATTGCCGTTGGCCCGAACCGCGTCGATCACGGCCTGATCGACTTCGGCCACGACAAACCGCTCGAAGTTGCCCGACAGAAACGCCTCGAACAGGAACAATCCGCTCTGAATAGCCCCGAAACCAAAGCCCACAAATGTCTTACTCTTCATTGTTGTCATTCTTTCCATTATGCCTAAAATTCGAAATTCGAATATCGAATTTACACACACAAGCCCGGCTTGGCAATGATAAGTCGTGCTGTAGTACTATGGCGTGGCGGTGATCTCGATATATCGTCTATGCCATTGCAAATAGGCGGCGTGCGTTTCGGGATCAGCTCGAAATACTCTTCTGTCGGCGGCCCACGCTTTTGCGGCGTCAGCCAGGTCGGCGAACCATCCCGCCGCGACGCTCCCCAGCATAGCCGCTCCCATACAGGCAGGTTCCTTGCACGCGGGGGCGACGAATTCCACGTCGAGCATATCCGCTTTCATCTGCAGCCAAAGGTCGCTCCGCGCCCCGCCGCCGGTTGCGACGATCCGCGACGGCCTGCCTTCACGGCAAAGATTATCAACCAGCCCCATCAGACTCGCGGCTGTGGATTCCATAATCGCCCGGACAAAATGGCCGTGCTTGTGGTCGGGCGTTCTGCTGAGAAAGCCATCGAGGTCGGAATACTTATTTGCCGACGGCAATGCGATAAGACCGTCGCTGCCCGGCGGAATGTCCGCCGCCATGGCGACAAGCTCCGGGATGCTTATCCGTGGGGCGTGATTGCGGTGATACCATTCCAAAACACTCGCGCCATTGTTTTCGAACGCCAGTTGATAGTAGCCCCTACCGCCGACGCCAGGCCCGGCGCAGCAATTTCGCATGGGGTTGAATTCGTCAGTAAGACGCAGGCAGGCCAGCACCGTACCGGTGGATTCACTGAATTGGCACGCCTGGCCGACACCTGCCCCGATAGCGGCTACGTGGTGATCCAGGCTGCCCACCGCCAGCGGGATTGCGGGCTTCAGCCCCAGCCGCCCGGTTGCCTCGGCAGTGAGATTTCCGGCGGCTGTGCCCGGAGCAAGCGGCGGCGATAATTGCGAAGGGGCGATACCGATCAGCCGCAAAGCGTCATCCCACCATCGCTGCCGCGATACATCCCACAATCCCAGCAGCGAGGCGGTGCCCGCGTCGCCGACGGCCCGGCCGGTCAGCGAAAATACCAGGTAGTCGGAAATCGTCATAATTCGCGCAGCCCCGGCCCAAAGCTCCGGGCACTGCCGCTGAAACCACTTCAGCTTGGCAACGGCAAATTGATTGTCGCACCCAATGCCGATACCCGTAACCCCGAGAAAATCATCCCTTTCCGAAAGTTGCCGGACTGCCGGGTCGATTTGCCCAGCCCGGGCATCGGGCCAGAGAATTAGCGGCGTCAGCGGCTTGTCGTGTTCGTCCAACAGAATAAAGCTGTTGGCCTGCGAGGAATAAGCCATCGCCGCAACATCCTCCGCCGCTGCGCCGGCTTCTGCCAGTGCATCGTCAAGGCCTTGACGCAGAACAGCCCAGAATCGCTCAACGGGCAATTCGCAAAGCGAACCGTCGCCGTTGTCCGTTTGGACGGGGACTTTGCCCAGGCCGTGAAGTTTGCCGGCCCGGTCGAACAGGCCAAGCTTGAAGTAACTCGTGCCAAGATCGATTCCAAGTATCAGTTCCACTACTCCAGACTCCCAAGCAATCGCAGCGTCGCGTCCACAAACACCTGCCCGCTTGCGGGGGCGAACAGTGCATTTGAGGCTTCGTAGCCGCCTTCGGTGGCGGCCTGGGCCGTAACGATATAGCCCTGCAACTCGCCATTCGCCAGCGAAATCACGAAGGCCTCGTCGCTCTCTGCCTTGACGGCGAGCGAATACTCGACAAAAACTTCGCCCGGCCAGCTTGCGAACGCCCACTTGCCGAGCTTGATTACCTGGACTTCCGCGGGCATGCAGGATTCAAAAGCCGCCTCGATCCGCCCGTCGGCAGCAGCCTTCGCCAATGTCAGCATTTCCTCGGCACCGAACCAGTCGCACTCAGCCGTCCTGACTTCCTCGCGGGTGGCTGCGCCGTTGCGTAAAGATTCCAGCCGTTCTACCGCATTGCCCAGCGTAGTCTGAGTTACCTCAACCGACGGGAACGATCTTCGCGGCAGGTCGACAAAATCCTGGCGGCATTGGACAGCCGGGCTGGAAGTGAATTCCATTTGCGGAATCGCCTCCTGTATCGCCTTGCCGAGCAGCTCGCCGAGGCGTTGGGCTTCGGCGAAGGTGTTTGCCTTTGTAACGTGTCGCGGGCTTTGATTGCCGGCGGGGCCTGTATGGTAAATCACCGGGCAATCCCGGCCCAGGACGTTTTGCTGCAGATAGTTACGCGTCATCGCCGGGAAATCCCCGCTGATGAGCGTTGAATCTTCGTGCAGGACGGTCGGGTGCATCGAGCAGACTATCATAGCGGCGATATTTTCACAGCCGTCTGCGGTCTGGACGATCAACACGGGCGTCTGCGGGTCGGCTGGGCCTGCTGGGTCGCGCCGATTCGTCCCCACGCCGGTTCCGTCGGCGATGGCCAGGCCGAGCCTCGCCGGGCGAGCGGAACGATAAGCCTGCGTCGCGGCCTCGACGATCCGGTCTTCCATGAAGCGAACATATTCAGGATCGGCGGCGGGCACAGCCGGGTCCGCCTCGCAACTGATGTAATCCACCGTTATGGGGCCGGAGTGCGTATGCGTAGCCGTAACCATAATATTGCCCGCCGGTATGGAAGTCGCCTCGGCAATCCGCTCGCGAACGCGCCGGGCAATAGCCTTGCCGATGAAGATGATGTCGTTGGCTATGAACATCGCCTCCGTCGCGCCGTCGGATATGTAAAGAGCTGTGCTGAGCAGCGGATCGTGCACGCCCGTGCTGTACCGCTGGACATGAGGATAGCCGAAGAGAAATTGGCTGCCCTGCGGCGTGATATCCGCCGAAGCGGCGGCGGCTTTGAATATGTCTGCCATGCTTAAACCTCGAATTCTTGTACGCGTTTGCTGATCTTCTGGAGTCGCCCGAAATCGGCGTTTGGCGGTGTTGTGTCGGATATGCCCAGAATCAGATGATCGCCGCTGCCCAATTCCTTGAAAAATTTATCAAGAAAAGCGTCAAATTCCCTGTCCGGCATCGATAAAGGCAGGAGGGCTACCGAAGGTATACCGCCCATAATGGTTATTCGTCCATCAAAGAAATCCCTGGTTTCCTTGAAGGTAAGTTGGGTCATCGGTGCCGGGCAAACCGAATCGGCAACGTCTATATGCGAGTCTATATAGTGCTGCAACAGCCCGGTATTTTCTCCATCCGTGTGTGTCGTTATATACTTGCCGCGAGCATGCAGCATGTCGGCGAATTTGCACAGCCAGGGCTCTATGTGCTCATGGAAAAATGGTGGGTAGGTAACGCTCGCGTCGTAATTGGCACCGCATAACACCAGTTCCGCCGGACAGTCCGCCACGACTTCAAGCACCCTGTTCCAGTAAACGCTTATTTTCTCGGCAAGGGCGTAGAGCTGGTTGGAACGGTCGTGCATCTCGTAAAAAAATGTCTCTACGGGCATCAATTCACGCTGAATCAGGTGCATGGGCGAGCCTGACAAACTCACGAAAGCAGCTGCCAGGCCTCGGTCGCCGATACTGTCGGCAAATTTCGCGTAGCCCTCGTAGTTTGGTTCGACACGAGCATTTTCAAAAATGAAGCCAAGGGCCTCGTAATCGCTTGCGTCAACGAACGCCTGCTTTTTGACGTGCGTGATGGTAGTTCCCGCCTTACGCATGCTTTCGTCATAAACGGTTACCGTGCTGATTTTGCCGACCGGCGTGTCATAGTCGACAAAAGTGTTGTCGCCCTCGATTCGGACTGTTCGGTCAATATTTTCGAAGACTGTCCGGTAAGGCATGGACCATAGATTGTAAACGCCAAGCGCCCGATCTGTTTCATCCTCCTGAGTCCGGAGGTCCTTGAAGTCTGGAATAATCGCGTGCATACCCGCAGACAGGCCATCTACGATTTCGGTCAGGGGAGCGTCCTGGTATTCATCAGGTAGCGTCCCGGCGAGTTTATTCGCTTTGTACCACAAATCCAGTCGAGGCGCCCAAGGCATACAATCGGTGGGCTGACCGGCAATAACCGAGAGCATGTTCTGTTTATGGTTGACTGTCATTGCGAATCCTTTTCTTTATAAAATGCCTTACGTCGTGAGATTCTATGATTCGCGGCTTCGCGTGGCTATCGAATTTTTTTCTAATATAACGATCCCCTTCTTGACAGGCAATTAAAAATTGTTTAAAGTAAACAATATCGAACATGAATAAACTCAAACACAACATAGCCCCGACCACCCGGCGGGATCAAATTGCCGAGATACTGAGCCTCGACGGCGAAACATCGGTCGAAGAGCTGGTCGAGCGATTCGGCGTCAGCGACATGACGATCCGGCGGGATTTGAACGCCCTGGCCCAGGCTGGGCGAATTATCCGCACGCACGGCGGGGCAGCCCCGACCGGCAGGGTATCTTTCGAGTTTGAATTCCTCCAGAGAAAACGGGCGCACGACCCCGCCAAGCATGCCATCGCCGCCGCTGCCGCCGAGTTGATTGACGACGGTTCGACAATCATGCTCGACTCGGGCACGACGACGCTACGGCTGGCTGAATCGCTACGCAGGAAAACCGGCCTGACAATTATCACCACGTCCCTGCCGATAGCCTCGTCGCTGCAATACAGCGATAGTATCGAGGTGCTGTTGCTGGGCGGGTACCTGCGTAGCAATTCCCCGGATTTAACGGGGCCGCTCACCGAAACCAATCTCGAAGGGCTGCGGGCCGACATCGCGTTTATCGGAGCCGACGGCGTGGAACTGAACGGCGACGTGTTCAACGCGTCGCTGGCTGTGGGGCGGATGCTCCAGAAGATGGTCGCCGCCGCCCGGCAGGTGTATGTCGTCGCGGACAGCAGCAAAATCGGAAAGTCCGCCATGACGCGGTTCGGGAATGTCGCCGAGTGGGCGGGACTTATCACAGACAACGGAATTAATCGCCGATCCGCCGACGCTTTGAAATGGCTCGGCGTAAAATTGACGAAAGTACCCATACCGAAGGAGAAGTAAAAGTGACTGCAATTACAGACGCACCCGCGTGGGCGAATGTTGACCTCAATAAAGTGCCCAATATTATCACCACGCCGCCCGGGCCGAAATCCCAGGCAATGCACAAACGCTGCACGAAATATTTCAAAGGCCTCAGCGGGCAGGTCAAACTCTTTCCGGTAGCCTTCGAGTCCGGCAGCGGCTGCACGCTGAGAGACGTTGACGGCAACGAGTACATCGATTTTTCGTCTGGCATTTACGTTACCACGCTGGGCCATTGTCATCCGAAGGTAACCGAAGCCGTCCAGAAATACGCCGGCAAGCTGATGAACTGCCACGACTTTACCACCGAGATCAAGACGCGCCTGGTGGAGAAGCTGGCTGAGATTCTGCCGGGCGACCTGACCGGTTTCCAGTTCTACGATTCCGGCACGACGGCAGTGGAGGCCGGCCAGCGCGTTCTCCGCGCAGCCACCGGCAAACACGAGATGCTTTCCTGTTTCTACGATTATCACGGCAAGACTTACGGCGGCGTGTCGCTGGGTCATATTCGGTCGCACGTTTACGGGCCTGTTCGCGCGCCGGGCATGCACATGGTGCCGCGGCCTGACGCTTACCGCCCGATGTGGACGAAGGCCGACGGCACTATCGACACAGACAAGTACATCGAATTTTTTGACCAGTACATCGACAGGGGCACGGTGCATAGCGTCGCCGGGTTCATCCTCGAACCAATCCAGGGCTGGGGCGGGTCGGTCATGCCGCCGGATGACTTCTTCCCGAAACTCCGCAAATACTGCGACGAAACGGGCATTCTCCTGATGGCTGACGAAGTGCTGACCAGTTGGGGCCGCACCGGCAAATGGCTATGCATGGAGCACTGGGACGTCGTGCCGGACATCGTCTCCATCGGCAAGGGCTTCGGTAACGGCTTCCCGGTTACATGCGTTGCCGTCCGCGAACAGTACAAAGAATCCTTCGAATCCATCTCCGCCTCCAGCAGCTACGGCGGCAACCCGATGGCCTGCGCCGCAGCCCTTGCCAGCACCGAAGTCATCGAGGAAGAGAACCTTCTCGAAAGGGCTACGCATCTCGGCGAACTGGCGTTAAAGCGAATGGAGCAGATGAAGGCTGAGCATTCGATAGTCGGCGACGTGCGGGCAAAAGGCTGCCTCATGGGCATCGAGCTGGTCAAGGACAAAGCTACCAAGGAACCGTTCGACGATGCCGGCAAGATAATCTATCGCAAAGCGTTCGAGAAGGGCCTGGCCTGGATTCCGGCGGGGCATATCCTGCGAATGAGCCCGCCGATCGTCATGGAAGATGAGGTACTGCTCAAGGGCCTGGACATGATCGACGAGGCAATCGGCGAAGCGGAAAAGGAATTGGGATATTAAATTCTATCAGGAGTAGATAAGTCCGATGAATGAAGCTATTGACTCAATGCAACTCCAAGGCCCCAAACGCCGGGAATCGTTGGATAATTTCGCCAGGCAGATAGCCCAATGGGGACTCGCAATGCCACCGGTCGAACCGCTGGTGATCGATTTCGGAATGGGTGATTTTGACCGGGTTGGCCTGATCGAATACTGGATCGCTAACGAGCTGGAGGCAGGTTATTGCGGCAAATATCTGTTTTTATTCGATGGACAGCAGTGTCCATTCCACGGCCATAAGCAAAAATATGAAACTTTCTTTGTCGTCAAAGGCGAAGTTAAGATGGTCGTTGGCGGAAAAGAACAGATTATGAATCAGGGTGCCGTTCTTGCCATGCCGCCCGGAGATGTACATTCTTTTACAGGAATAGGCAATGCCCTGATTCTTGAAATATCTACGCCGTGCCTTGTTAGCGACAACGAATTCAAGGATCCGAAAATTGCCGAATGGCTTAAGAATAATCTCAAATAACAGGATGAGTGTGAAAAAATGAAAACAGTCAAATTTGGAATAATCGGTTGCGGCCTGATGGGACGGGAATTCGCCAGCGCCGCTGCCCGCTGGTGTCACCTGCCGGAAATGAACGTCAAACCGGAAGTCGTCGCCATCTGCGATACCAACGAAGCCCTGCTCGACTGGTACACGGATAATTTCGCGTCTATCAAGCAGGTAACAAGTGATTACAAGGAGTTGCTGGCTAACGATGAGATCGATGCGGTCTATTGCGCCGTGCCGCATAATCTGCATCAGCAGATTTACTGCGACATTATCTCCGCCGGCAAGGCGTTGCTCGGCGAGAAGCCCTTCGGCATAGACAAGCCCGCCAATGACGCGATACTGGCGTGCATGGAGCAGAACCCCGGCGTGTTCGTCCGATGCAGTAGTGAGTTTCCGTTTATCCCGGCGGTGCAGCGAATCGGCAAAATGATCGAAGCCGGGGCGTTCGGGCGGATTATCGAAGTCAACAGCGGGTTCATGCATTCCAGCGACCTCGATCCGAACAAGGCGATTAACTGGAAGCGAATGATTGATTTCAACGGCGAGTACGGCTGCATGGGCGACCTTGGCATGCACGCCTGCCACGTGCCTTTCCGGGCCGGCTGGATTCCGCGGAACGTCCGGGCGGTGCTTTCCAACATCATGCCGACCAGGCCGGACGGCAAAGGCGGCGAAGCGCCATGCGAAACGTGGGACAACGCCACGCTGCTCTGCGAAGCCGAGGATACGATCAACGGCGGACAGTTCCCGCTGGCGATCAAGACGCAGCGAATCGCACCGGGCGAAAAGGATACGTGGTATATCGAGATAAAGGGCACGAAGGGCTGCGCGAGGTTCTCCACGAAGAATCCCAAGCGGCTGGAGGTGCTGGAGTATTCCGGCGGCGAGCAGATTTGGCAGCAGATCGACATGGGCCATGAGACAGCCTTCAAGAGCATAACCGGCGGCATCTTCGAGTTCGGATTCTCGGACGCGATTTTGCAGATGTGGGCGGCTTTCCTGCATGAAATGACGGAAGGCAAGCCCGCCGGCAAATTCGCCGGCTGCGTC
>JAIORC010000306.1 GCA_021108335.1 Phycisphaerae bacterium | reverse complement strand
CTGGCCGTTGGGAATTTGCGGGGCTTTGTAGTCTGCCGGCATGTCGCGGCGAGCCATCGAGGCGGAGTGGTCCAAGCCGATAAGCAGCATGCCGGGCATTTCCTCGGTGTGGCGGTATTGCAGAATCGGCCGAAGCGTCCAGATCGCCGCCAACGCGATAATCGCAATTCGCAGCCCAAGCAGCAGCACCTTCGCCCGCGTCGGAACTGGGCTTGTCGTCCGGCGATAGGCGCGAATGCTCCATAGCATTGCCGCGGCGGCGATGGCAAGAATGGCTCCGCCGCCGGGCCATCGCCACACCAGCCATGCCAACGCAGCTACGACCGAACCCCAGCACCCGAGCCAGACAACCCCCCTGCCACGCAGCCGGCTGCTGGTCGTCGCCGTGGCCACGCTGAAAAACAATCCGCCAATCGCCAGCACAGGCCCGCCCAGCAACGCCGCAACCGTCAGACCAATCGCCCCAGCCCAGCGGTGATTCCGACGGGTGCGCAACACCATCGCCACCGCTTCAACGAGCAGCAGCAGCCCGGCGATTATCGGCAAAACAATTCCCCAGGCCGGTGGTTCAAATGTCAATCTTGCAGCAAGCATCATCATTGGAAAATTCCCGTCATCGACAAACCTGTGCCACCAAAATCGTTGGGTGCCATGCTTCTGCTTGCAGAAGCATGCTGTCTCGCATTCATCATGGCGACCCCTGCGGTGTCGCCATGCCACCCAACACAGTTACAGGTTGATGGGCTGTATTCTACCCATCCAGCCGCCAAAGAGCGTGTGAAAAATTTTCTGCACTTCGCGCGTCGATCGGGTGCCGTGGCGGGAAGCGAAGCGACAGCCACGATATATTCGATTCGCAATTTCTACGCCATTCATCATGGCGACCCCTTGGGGGACGAAAAACACATGGCTTGCAAGCAAGCCATGCCACCCAGCGTGAAATATCCTGAAAATGCCGGCTGTGGCATAAGCTGCCGGAAAACCAGATCGTCCACCCACCAAAGAGCGATAACGAATCTTCTCTTGACATCGCAGGGCGATTCGTATTTAATCACCCTGCGTAACTAGCGAATATGGGTTAATTTCTTCAAACTCTATAGAAGTTCCCCGATAGTAAAATTCACTTGGCCCGACCGCCGGGCCTTTTTATTCACCGTACCTCAACAGAAAAAGGGTTAAAAATGATGGACGAAAAAATCTCAGCCGTGCTGAAAAATAAAATGGACGACGCGAGCTTCGCCAAGCTCAACGCCTTGAACAATGCCGACGTATTCACTTTCGTCGCGGACGCGATCGAGCTTTGTACGCCGGCGAAAGTCGTCGTGTGTGACGATTCCGCCGAGGATATCGCCTGGATTCGCCAGCAGGCCATCGACAATGGCGAGGAAGTCAAGCTGAACATCGAAGGCCATACCGTGCACTTCGACGGCTATTCCGACCAGGCCCGCGAGAAAGGCGTTACGAAATACCTCGTGCCCGCCGACGTGGAGCTTGACAAAAAGCTCAACCAGACCGACCGCGACGAAGGCCTGGCCGAGATCAACGGCTTTTTCACCGGTGCGATGGCCGGCAAGACCATGTACGTGCGGTTCCTCTGCCTCGGCCCATGCAATTCGCAGTTCTCCATCCCCTGCCTGCAGGTTACGGACTCCGCCTACGTCGCCCACAGCGAAGACCTGCTGTACCGCGCCGGCTACGAGGAGTTCAAGCGACATAGCCAGGGCGACGAGTTCTTCAAGTTCCTCCACTCCGCCGGGCGACTCGGCGACGACAACACCTCCGCCGATACCGACAAAAAACGCGTCTACATGGACTACACGCAGAATACCGTCCTGAGCGTCAACACCCAGTACGCCGGAAACACCGTCGGGCTGAAGAAGCTGGCGCTGCGACTGGCAATCCGCAAAGCCGACCGCGAAGGCTGGCTGGCTGAGCACATGTTCATCATGGGCTGCAACGGCCCTGCCGGCAGAGTTACCTACTTCACCGGCGCGTTCCCCAGCGCCTGCGGCAAAACCTCCACAGCCATGCTGCCGGGCGAAACCATCGTCGGCGACGACCTGGCCTACTTCAAAATCATCGACGAGCAGGTGCGGGCGGTCAACGTGGAAGACGGCATTTTCGGTATTATCGCGGACGTCAACGCCAAGGACGACCCGGTAATTTTCGACGTGCTGAAGAATCCCGGCGAGGTAATCTTCGGCAACGTGCTGGCCAAGGACGGTACGCCGTACTGGATGGGCATGGGCGAAGAGCTGCCCACCGAGGGCACCAACTATGCCGGCGACTACAAGCAGGGCGCGACAGGCCCGGACGGGGCAAAGTTGAACCCCAGCCACAAAAACGCGCGATATACCGTCAAAATCCGCGACCTGGCCAATCGGGACGAACTCGCCGACGACCCCAACGGCGTACCCGTCGGCGGAGTAATCTATGGCGGCCGGGATAGCGACACCTGCGTGCCCGTCCAGCAGAGCTTCGACTGGGCACACGGCGTTGTCTCCATGGGCGCGTCGCTGGAAAGCGAAACGACAGCCGCGACCATCGGGGCAGAGGGCGTTCGCAAATTCAACCTGATGAGCAATATGGACTTCCTGTCCATGTCGCTGGGCAAGTACATCCAGAACAATCTGGACTTCGGCGGAAAAGCCGCCAAAACGCCGCTGGTGTTCGGCACGAACTACTTCCTCAAAAAGGACGGCGAGTTCCTCAACGGCAAGCTGGACAAGGGCATCTGGATGAAGTGGATGGAGCTTCGCGTACACGGCGAAGCCGACGCGATTACCGCCCCCACCGGCATGCTGCCGAAGTACGAAGACCTTCGCGACCTGTTCAAAACCTATCGCGACGCCGACTACACCCAGCAGCAGTACGTCGATCAGTTTACCATTCGCATCCCGGAGAATCTCGCCAAGCTGGACCGGATCGAGAAAATTTACCAGGATGTCGCCGACGCACCAGCCGTCGTGCTGGAGACCATCAAAGCCCAGCGGCAACGCCTGGAAGAACTCCAAGCCGCCAAGGGCGACTACGTCTCACCGATGGAACTGTAATCGGCGGGAAGATTCTGTTACAATTAAAGGGTGGCATGGCTTGCGTTGCAGGCCATGCCACCCTTCGTTATAATACACCCTTGACGAAAATTGAGCGGAAACGCCGGATACCGTGACGGGAAGCGCCGGGTACTGTGGCGGGGTGCCGTGGCGGGAAGCGAAGCGACAGCCACGATGTTTGGGACTTCCCACGAAAAACACGTGGCGGGTGGCATGATGAAGTCCGTAGCAAACATGCTTCTGCGAGCAGAAGCATGGCACCCGACAAGGATGTTTTGGTGGCACAGGTTTGTAACCTGTGCCGTGGTGGCCTGGGAAGGCCACCACGCGGGATTCCCCACGATATCGGGTAACATGGAGGTTTTCTGAATTGCGGAAAGGCGAGTAAAACTATGGTTCCAAATCCCAGCCGTATCCTTGAACTGGCGAGCAGCTTTTACGATTCCTGCGTTCTGTTCGCAGCCTCGGACGCGGGAGTCTTCGCCGCCCTGGCCGAACTCGAATCCGCCGACGCCCAGAAACTCACCGATAAGCTGAACCTCGACCCGCGAGGCGCAAGGCTGCTGCTGGACGCCTGCGTAGCCGTCGGCCTGCTCGAAAAGCAAGACCAGCTCTATAGCAACACACCGGACAGCGGCATGTTCCTCGTACCCGGTTCGCCGGGCGACCTCTCCAAGGCAATCCGCTACAATCGCGACGTGTACGCCGCATGGGGCAAGCTTCACGAATTAGCCGACACCGGCAAACCCGTCGAACGCCCGGAGTTACACCTCGGCAGCGACGAGAACCGAACCCGCACGTTCGTGATGGCGATGCACAGCCGCGCGATGGGCATCGGCCGGGCCGTCGTGCCGCAATTGCAACTAACCGGCCGGTCAAAACTGCTGGACGTCGGCGGCGGCCCGGGCACGTATTCCGTACTGATCGCCCAGGCGAACCCGCAACTGTCCTGCACCGTGCTGGACCTGCCGCCGGTCGTCGCCATCGCCGACGAGTTGATCGCCCAACAAAACATCGCCGACCGCGTCAAAACCCTCGGCGGCGACTACCACACAACCGCGTTCCCGCCCGAACAGGACGTGGTGAACTTCTTCGGCGTGCTGCATCAGGAATCGCCGGAATCCATACTGGACATGTTCCGCCGGGCATTTGACGCGCTGAAGCCGGGCGGGCTGCTGCACGTGCTGGACATGATGACCGACGCGACGCGAACCGCCCCGAAATTCTCCGCCCTGTTCGCCGTGAACATGGCCCTGACGACGGAAAACGGCTGGGTGTTCTCCGACGACGACCTGAGCGGCTGGCTACAGGAAGCCGGCTTCGTAAACATCAGCATCTCGCCGCTGCCCCCGCCAATGCCGCACTGGCTGGCCAAGGCGGAAAAACCGCAATAACAACCGCGCAACGGACAAATACGACTATGAAAATTATCGAACCCCACATTCACATGTACTCGCGAACCACCGACGACTACGAGGCGATGTACGCTGCCGGCATCCGCGGCTGTGTCGAGCCGTCGTTCTGGCTGGGCGCAAACCGCCGATACGCCGGAACCTTTTTCGACTACTTCATGCTGATTCTGGAATTCGAGACGACCCGGGCCATGCGGTTCGGCATCGAGCACTACGCAGCCGTCTCGTTCAACCCCAAGGAAGCGGAAAACACCAAGCTCGTGGACGAAGTTCTCGAGGGCATCGGCGAATATCTCGACCACCCGCGATGCGTCGCCCTGGGCGAAATCGGCTTTAACAACATCACCGACAACGAGGAGTACGCCTTCAAAAAGCAGCTCGAAATCGCCAAGGCCCGCGACATGCTGGTGATCGTCCATCTGCCGCACTTCAACAAGCCCGAGGGCATCGCCCGGACCATCCGCTGCATCCGCGAAGTCGGGATGGACGAGACGAAAATCTACCTCGACCACAATACCGAGGAAACCATCGAAACCGCACTGGCTGAGACGAAATGCTATTGCGGCATGACGGTTTATCCGATTTCCAAGCTGAACCCCCAGCGGGTCAGCGAGATTATCAAGCAGGTCGGTTCCGAGCGGATGATCGTCAGCGGCTCGGCGGACTGGGGCGTTTCCGACCCGTTGGCATTGGTGAAGGTGGTGGACTACATGCGCACCGACGGCCACGACGAGCAGACCATCCAGCGGCTGGTATTCGCCAACGCCGACGCCTATTACCGCCAATGCCCGAAATGGCAACCAAACCTCGACATGAAACCAATAGACCCCCACGAGTTCCAACGATAGACTTACAACAAAATCCGAATATCGAAATCCGAAACACGAAACAATATCAAAATCCGAATATCGAAACACGAAGGATGCCGGGTGCCATGCTTCTGCTTGCAGAAGCATGTTCGTTACGAATTCCCTCACCGCCGGCCAACGTGTAGGTTTTTTGGGTGGCATGGCTTGCTTGCAAGCCATGGTTGTTCAAATGGGAAATTGGATACTGTGGCGTTTGGTGGCACAGGTTTGCAACCTGTGCCGTGCCGGGAGCGGGCAGCAGCGGTGAAAAACACGTTTTCCCAGAGACATGTTATCAGATAGATTCCATAAAAGAAGGCTACGCCTTCTTTTCGCCGGGTCAAGACCCGGCCTACAAAAACGGGTAAAAAATGACCGGTACCGACGAACATTCCGACGAATCAACTCCGCCAGTGAAAGTATCGGGGATTCCCGGAATTTCTCGGCTAGGGGCGTGGGGACGGCTGCTTCGTGTGCCGAATCTGCTGACCGTCGGCGGCGATCCGCTGGCGGGGTATTGTCTTGCCACCGGACTTGCCGCAGCCCAGGGCGACCCCCCTGCCGGGCCGTCGCCGATTGCGGCGATTTTCGCGAGTTTGCTGTTTTACGCCGGCGGCCTGATTCACAACGACCTTTCCGACCTGGCTGAAGATCGCCGCGACCGCCCCGCCCGTCCGCTGCCGGCTGGGCATATTTCTACGCCAGTCGCCCAGGCGGTAATGCTGCTATGCTTCGCCGGTGCGATAGCGACGCTGAAATTGGCGTATCAACACTACACCCCCCTGGCCATCGGCGCCGCCCTGCTGCTGGCGATCCTGCTATATAACCGGGTAACGAAATCCCTCGCCACCACAGGCCAACCGAGCAAGAATAATGGGTGCCGTGGCGGGAGCGAAGCGACAGCCACGATGCTTGAAAAAAGCGGGCGCCATGGGTGGATGCTCCAGGCTATGCGTTTTCTCGGCCCAGTAAACATGGGGCTTTGCCGCGGGCTTAGCCTTCTGCTGGGCTGTGCGGTAGTCCCCGGATTCCTGCCGGATTCGCTCCTCATACCGCTGGCCGCCGCGGGTGGCGCGACGCTTTACATCGCAGCCGTAACCGCCGCCGCAGCCGGCGAGGTTCGCACGGGCGTCTCGCCAATACTGCGATGGCTGCCGGTAATGGCGGCGACGGCCTGGGGCGTCGCGACGACAATCGCCATCGGGTTCCTCAGTCAATCGACCGACCTGCTGCCATTCGCTGCAATCTTCGCCGGCGGGGTAATCTCGTCGGCCTGGCCGGCAATCCGCCTGACCCGCCACGCCCCACCAAGCCGAATCCAAAAGGCCATCGGCTGGTGGATACGAAACCTGCTGATCTTCCAGGCCGCGTTCTGCACCCTCCTACCCGGCAGCGGCGGGCCGATCCTCGCAGCCGTCCTGTTGACACTTTGGCCAACAGCGGCGATACTTTCCCGGCGGTTTTACGCGTCATAATGCGTTATAATGCCTAAAGTTAAACTATTACCATAGATTGGGTGGCATGGCTTGCTTGCAAGCCATGGTTGTGCCGCACCGGACGTTATCGTAACTACATACACGGGTGCCGTGGCGGGAGTGTAGGGTGGGTACTTGCACCCACGCGTTTTTTCGGCTCGGCAAACACGATCGGGTGCCGTGGCGGGAGTGTAGGGTGGGTGCTTGCACCCACGCGTTTTTCGGCTCGGTAAACACGATCGGGTGCCGTGGCGGGAGCGAAGCGACAGCCACGATAATCGACGACGAAAAACACATGGCTTGCAAGCAAGCCATGCCACCCAACAGATTCATATTTTGACAGGCGGGTGCCATGCCACCCAGCCAGTCATTAGACATTGGTCATTGGTCATTAGTTGTTGAGAGAAAATTTTGCCTGCAAAACTGTTAATAGTGGATGTCGCCGCACTGGGTTACGACCTGCTGCGGCGAAATGACGCCCTGGAGCTGGACAGCCTGCGTTTCCGCCCCGCCGAAACGGTGTACCCCGCCGTTACCTGCACCGCCCAGGGCAGCTTCCGCACCGCCAGTGGGCCGGGCGAACACGGCATGATCGCCAATGGGCTGTACCACCGCCAACTCCGCAAGCCGATGTTCTGGGAGCAATCGTCGGCTTTGGTTACAGGCCGGCGGATATGGCAGCGATTCGCGGAGCGAGGCAACCGGACGGCGATGCTGTTCTGGCAGCAGAGCCTCGGCGAGCAGGTGGACTTCGTGCTCTCGCCGGCCCCCATCCACAAACACCACGGCGGCATAATAATGGACTGCTACAGCCAGCCGGGCGATCTGTACCGCCGCCTGTGCAAAAAGCTCGGCAAAAAATTCCCGCTGCATCGCTACTGGGGGCCGATGGCTTCGGCAAAAGTCGGCGACTGGATCGCCGCGGCGACGGCCGAAATTATGGCCGCGCCAGACCTTACGCCGGAACTGGTAATGACCTATCTGCCGAGCCTCGACTACGACCTCCAGCGGCACGGCCCCGCCGGCAGCAAAGCCTCCGCAGCCCTGGCGAAAACACGGGAGCAACTGAACCTGCTGCTGCAAGCCGCCCGGCAACACGAATACGAAGTGGTAATCTTCGGCGACTACGCCATCGCCCCGACCAACGGCCCGGCGGTGTATCCCAATCGCACGCTCGCCGAAGCCGGGCTGTTCCAGGTGCGAACGATCGCCGGCATGCAATATCCCGACTTCCACACCAGCCGGGCTTTCGCGGTGGTCGATCACGAAATCGCCCACGTGTACGTCCCGAACCCCGCCGACGTCGCCCGCGTCCAAGCTGTCCTCGCCGGGGTTGACGGCGTCGAAAGCGTCCTCACCCGCCAGACAGCCGGCTTCGACCACCCCCACACCGGCGAGCTGATAATACAGGCCGCCGAAGGCCGATGGCTGGCGTATCCGTGGTGGACTCAGCCCAAAAACGCGCCCGACTACGCGCGGCATATCGACATTCACAACAAACCCGGATATGATCCGTGTGAACTGTTTTTGCAGATTCTGCCGCCCGGCGTCAGTCAGGACACCGCGAAAATATCCGGCTCGCATGGCCGTGCCAACGGACCGGGCCGACAAATCGCGTGGGCCTCGACAATTACGCTGTCGCACGAGCCTGCGAATCTTATCGAACTTGCCGCCGAGGTGCAGACCTGGCTGGAAGGAGTATGAAGTTGCCGACGAAACCGAAAGACGATTCGCCAGCCCGCGGGCAATTCGCCGCCGAGACCTACCGGCAGAGCTTCTCGGTTTCGTTCGACTATCCGGTCATCTTCACGCGGGACGTCTTCAACCCGGCCAACCCGCTGCTGGCGGACGTTCTGGATCGCAAACGCGAAGGCCGGCGGCACCGGGCGGTGGTGTATGTCGACAACGGCCTGGCTGGCGCCAACCCGCGGCTGCTCCACGAGATAAAAGAATATTTCCACGCCTGGCCCGACAAACTCGAATTAGCCGGCGGGCCGACCGTCATACCCGGCGGGCCGGCAGCCAAGACCGACTACGAACTTCTCCGCGACGCGATGTGGACGCTGGGCAATCTGCACCTCGACCGGCAGAGTTTCGTGATCGCCCTTGGCGGCGGCAACATGCTCGACGCACTCGGCCTGGCGGTGTCGCTCGTGCATCGAGGCCTGCGGATGGTTCGTCTGCCGTCCACCGTGCTCGGCCAGAACGACGCCGGCGTGGGCGTCAAAAACGGCATGGACGAACACGGCCAGAAGAATTTCATCGGCTCGTTCTCGCCGCCGTTCGCCGTCGTCAACGACTTCAACTTCCTCCGCACGCTCAAGGACGAAGACTGGATCGGCGGCATAGCTGAGGCATTCAAGGTAGCAATTATCAAAGACGCCGCCTTCTTCGACTTCCTTCGTCAAAACGCCGCCGCCCTGCGACAACGCCAACAACCGCTGATGGAAGAACTCATCCGCCGGTGCGCGACGATTCACCTTGACCACATTCGCGAAGCCGGCGACCCGTTCGAGTTCGGCTCGGCCCGGCCGCTGGATTTCGGACACTGGGCCGCCCACAAAATCGAAATACTCTCCAGCCATCGCGTCGGGCACGGGCAGGCGGTGGCGGTCGGTATCGCACTGGATTCGTATTACGCGATGCGAAAGGGGCTGATCGGCCAGGGTGATTTCGACCGCATCATCGAGGCTATGACCGCAAGCGGCCTGCCGGTCTGGGTGGATTATCTGGGCCTGCGAAACAGCGGCGGCGAGCTGGAAATTCTCGACGGCCTGAAGCAATTCCAGGAGCACCTCGGCGGGCAATTGAACGTAACCCTGCCCGACGGCATCGGCGGCAAGGTCGAAGTCCACCAGATGAACATCGACCTGCTGGAAGACGGCATCGCCGTTCTTGGGAAACTCGCGGGCCGAACCAGTACGACGTCATCATGAAAATTTCCGCAAATCCGCCGATTCATTTAACTTATTGCCTCAACGTCCATCCGGGGGAAGATTGGGCGGAGAACTTCGCCGCGATCCGCAATGAAGCCGCCGCCGTCCGGCAAGGCGTCGCCGCCGGTAAACCGTTCGGCCTTGGGCTGCGGCTGAGCAACCGGGCCGCCCGACAGCTTGCCGAGGGCGAAAATCTGCCGGCCTTCCGTCAATATCTGCGCGACAACGATTTTTACGTCTTCACGATCAACGGCTTTCCGTACGGGCAGTTTCACGGAACCGCCGTGAAGCGGAACGTGTATCAGCCGGACTGGACGACCCCGCAGCGGCGGGACTATACGAACCGGCTGGGCGATATCCTCGCCGCCCTGCTGGACGAGGAGACAACCGGCAGCATCTCGACCGTGCCGCTGGCGTACAACGACCTCGCTGACCCCAGGCAACACGTCAATGACGCCGTGGCTATGCTGGCTGAGTCCGCGATGCACATGGACGGCCTGCTCCAACGCAGCGGCCGGGAGATTGTCATCGCTCTGGAATGCGAACCGGACTGCCTGCTGGAAACCACGCAGCAGGCTATCGAATTTTTCGCCGGGCCGCTGATCGAAAACGGCGTAGCCCATCTGCACGAACATTTCGACATCCCCTCCGGGCATGCGGAGAAAATCCTGCGGCGGCATGTCGGCGTGTGTTTCGACACTGCGCACCAGGCTGTCGAATTCGAGAA
>JAIORC010000080.1 GCA_021108335.1 Phycisphaerae bacterium | reverse complement strand
GGTGGACGTGGTGGGCGGTGTCTGCGAAAGCAGCGACGTGTTAGGCTACGGCCGACTGCTGCCGCCGATGAAGCGCGACGACCTGCTGGCGGTATTCGGCGCGGGGGCGTATGGCTTCGTGATGTCCAGCCAGTACAATGCCCGCCCGCGTGCGGCAGAGGTTCTCGTCGACGGCGAAGCGGTCAAGGTTATCCGCCGGCGAGAAACATACGACGACCTGCTGGCAGCCGAGCGAAATATCGACTCGAACAACGCCTAGTTTTCTGCGGTTTTCGTTGCCGTTACCGAGACTGACTCTGCCGTGGGGATAGCACCGGGTTTGTCCACTTCCACGGTTGCCGATCGCACCCGCTTGTCGGCCAGGATGATTTCCAGCATTTCATTGGCTAGTCGTTCGAGAAGGGAGCATCGCGAAGCGGCTGCGTGTTTGGTGAGGCGGTCGGCCAGGTCGGCGTAGTCTATAGCCTTGGTAAGGTCGTCGGTCCGGGCAGCGGCGCTGCCGTCGAATTCCAGCTCGACATTCACGAGGATATCCCGCAATTGGCGTTGCTCGAACTCATGAACTCCGACGATAGTCCGCAGCCGTAAATTTTTGATGCGAATAATCATTCAGCAAAATCTCCGGATTGTCCCGCGAGAGTATATCGCATTCCCATGTTGCCGTCCAATTCCCGGCGGCGGCAAGTTGGAGCCAAATAAAACAACGGCACCGCATTTGAGAATCGCGGTGCCGTTGTGATGTATTTTTTTGTGTTGGGCGGTGGCTTGTGTAAGCCCTCGTCGGTACTATGCCGATTTGCGTTTCCGTCGCCGGCGAATGAGCAGCCCCAGGCCGCCGATGCCCATAAGGGTCAGGCTGGCCGGCTCGGGCGTGTGCGTAACGTCGAAAAGCTGCCCGAACTGGGAAGTCATCGCGAGCCCCGGCGTTGTCGGGTCAACGGCTTGGGCGACGATTGACTTGGCAACCCAGACATCCTGATAGCCCAGTCCTGTCGTAAACGACCCGCCATCGCTACCGTCGCCGGGATTCTGAACGAGATATCCACCAACCGAATTGGCCTCGATCAATGGATTGGTACGGTGGACATTTTCGCTAATGAGCGTCTCTCCCGTGCCCGTACAAAAGCTGTTTATGAGATTCAACGTAGCGCCGGTTATCTCGTGACCGTCCGCGGCGTGTACCTTGAAGTTGATCGTGGAAAGGGCAAGGTTGAAGCCGGTACCGGAGGCCGTCCATAATCCGGTAAACCTCAAGCCCACCTTGCCACCGGCGGTGTACGTTTCCACGTTAATCCCAGACGCATCAGGGGCTGTGGCGACTCCCATGGCCATAGCAGAGACCGAGAAATCGCTGAAGGTTAAATTCCCTTCGGAAAGCGATCCGCTGCCAAGGTCTGCAAGGGTAATAGGGGTTGCGCCGGCGATTCCTGCCGCGGCGACTACAACAACCACACACGCGAAGACCTTGAGCAAGTTCGTCCTCATTCTGAGCATCTCCTCTGTAAAATCCCTTATTTTGATTGAGCCGTATGTTTTAGCGGAACACTCCCTCTGAGCATACCGCCTGAAACCAAATTCTGCTTAAGCATGCATCATAATACAGAACTTCAACGGGGCCTGTACGAACCAAAAAAACAGAGCATAGGCAAGTAAATACAGACCTTCCGCAATTGAGCTAGGGCAAGTATACCACGCATCTGTGGTGCGTCAAGGATATCCGGCGCATTTTTTGTATTTTTTTGAAAAAATTTGAATTATTCAAAAACGGCAAAAAAAAATGCCCCCCGACGTCGAATGACATCGGGGGGCTGTGCTCAGTTTTGCCTCTCGTCAAAGAAGGCAATTTCCCAGGAGGGCTCTCATCTCCACCAGGGACACCACGGGTGTCGGGCGGCATGCTCATGCCGGCCCGACAAGCTCAAGGAACATAGGGTGAAATTTAGTGTGCGATTTTGTGTTGGTATTGTCTTGAGGGAAGGTGGGGTGGGCTTGCTCAAGGCCCACCCCGCCAGGCTCAAGGTGTAAAAAGGAATTTCAAGGCCGGTGTTAACCGGCTGAAAGCGGAGAACTCAACCGGAAGTCCGGCCGGGCTGCCATCTCCCGCCGATGCCTGAAAGCATCAGTGGGCCGGCGCCTCGTTCACCCGCAATCCATTTCGAGTCGCGAATCCGTGAATGAATCACGGGGCCGCATACCCTTTGTTCCCTGGTTCGGGGTCGCTATTCGGTTGTTACAGACTCCATCCGTTCAAGGCTCTATCAGCCTTGCTCTAGCTGCGGGCCTACTGTTCCCGCCGTCTCCATCGTTATCGTTTACCGCCGGATATCGACAGGGACCATCCGCATCTCTAACTCGTCTACTTTACTTGAGCAGAGGAAGGTGAATCTATTAACTGCGACGATTTTTTCGTCGTCGCCTGAGCAGCAATCCAATCGTGCCACTGGCCAACAGGGTCATGGTCGCCGGTTCGGGAACCGGATCCATCAGGCCGATGAAGATACGGTTTTCCGCGAAGTAGCAGTCTCCGTCTCCCACATCGAATACCCCGTCGCCGTCAACGTCCAGCCATACCTGGCCTTGGTTATAGGTACGTGTGCGATCCACACGGAAGAGAATCTCTATGGGAACCACCTGGCCGGCGGCGGCATCGTATCCGAAGTCGTAGAACATGATTTCGTCAACGGTGCTGATGAGACTACTGCCAGTCAGCGGGACGCCGGCATCGTCATGCAGTCCGGCAAAAGGCAATCCCATATCATTGTAGGTCAGGTTGAGATCCGCCAGGTCGATACGGATGACCTGTTGTTCGTCGTAGTTCGTGCCGGTTATCTGGCTGGCCAGACCGTTGATCATGCCGCCGCTTGTGGAATTGTGACTGTAATCGCTTCGGCCGATCATCGCATCGTTGTAGGTGTAACCCTGGCTGGCCCAAATCGCAGCTGCGGTGTCACTAGCGTTGCACAATTCTGTCCACGTTTCACCCATAAGATGGTATGGATTAACTTCGCGAACTTCCATCGTGCCTACGACGCTGGCGACGTCAAACCCGGTTACCGGATCACCGTGATGGGCTTGAACATTCCGATACCACTGATCGCGTGCGCTATTGGCCGAGGCGTTATAAGTGCCGGTGGTTTCGTCTAACATCGGCACGAATCGGGTATGCGTTTCGGGATCGAGTGAGTCTTCATTAATGCCGTTGGACATACCCACGTGCGGGTTGGAATCGCTATACTTGCCGTAGCTACTATCCGGGAACGTATCAATGTCGCCCGAGTTCCTGCCGTTATGGACATAGATATCCATGTAGTTGTAGCCTTTGGTGGTTTCGTCGTCGATGACAGCGCCACCAGCGTCGCGCAGGATAGCGTCGTTGACCCAGCCCATAGCCCAGCCGCCACGGTTGGCAGCCTGTTCTGAGTTGTATGTGCCAAAACCGGGAATAGTGGCGTGATTGAGGCCGGCATGCCACTCGGCGTTGGCGTTGTCCCACTGGCTGTACGTCATGTAGAAGCTAAGCCGGTTGGCCTTGGGTTTATCCAGCCAGTAGTCCGTCCGGCCGCTACCCCCTGCACTGGCGAAGTTTAACGGGGTCATCGGCTTATTCGTGTTGTTGAAGTTATAACCGCCGACGGGGTCGTCATGTTGCTTGGCCTGAGCGGGGGAGTCGATAGCTGTCCACCAGTTGTCCAAGCCGGCCTTGTAGGTTCCATCGCCTGGGTTCAGGACGCCGTCCTGGTTCACGTCGCTGTATATGTACCACGACTTGATATAATCGCTTCGCAACCCACGCATGTCCGCTCTTTCGAGTGGTTCCTGCGGTTGCGCTACCGCACCTCCGACGGCGCAGAGAATTGCCGCGATACCCAATCCAATTCTGATTCCTATTCTTGAGCGTTCCATATGAGCACATCCTTCCTTTTTCTCGGGTTGCACCTCTACAACCCTATTCCTTTTTCCTTAAGCGTTAAATCGAGCGGTTATCAAACAACTTCGGGCATTCAGCCGTGGGGCAGGGGGCATACGCCCTGAGCATTTTTCATACCCGCACGGTACAACCCGTAATTTACGTTGTCATATTGAGCCTGAAATGAGTGAGCAATTAAAACCAAACCTGTACATCAATGCTCGTGAGCCAAGCACTCCTCATTTTAACACACGTACATCCATACAACTCTACACTTTTACATATCCACATTTCCGCCAAGCTTCCGCGAAACCTCAACCAGCTCCAAGGCTTCGCCGGGTGCGACGGATACAATCAACCCGCAAACGCCGCATCAGCGAACAAAACGTTACGCTACGGGCATACCGTCAGCCTTTCGACGAACGCTAACCACGCGCCGGAACACACCTTAACCGCATTCCGGTTACATCCGTAAATCTGAGCCGGACATGTTTCACGCCAATCAAGGCGCCATTCCAATTGTTCGTTTTGCTGAGCCGCAAAACAATCAATTCCTGAGCCATCGTTTCTCCTCTTTCTCTCGTCTCTCTAAGGCGAAGGCGATTACCTTCCCAGCAAACCCGCGGGAACAACCTGCAGTGAGCGTTCCGCATACCCGATGAGCTTGCCATACAACATCCAACTTTTAAATTTGAAGTGCCTGAAATATCCGCGACATCGGCAAACTGCCGATTGAGCTGCCGCAACTATTTCAAACCACACCAAAAACATGCAGAAAAGAAGTGCGCAAAAGAAGTGCTTTGAGTCATCGAACCTGATTGAGCTTTTGTATACAACATGAGCATTTCCTTGAGCACGTATAAAACTTTTCCACTTGAGCTTACATGAATTTAACCTGAAAACAGGGATTCGTCAACAACAAAAACCAGATTTTCTTAAAAAAAGTGAAATTTTTTTCAGCGACTGCGATCGAAATGCAACGGGATTGTGTTACCGGTAGGTTACGATTGCCTTGGATACCTGTTGTTTTCAAAATACGAGTAGTTTGGGTGAGTACAAGGTATAGTTTTCGCCGCTCCGAAAATAGAGGAACGCCAGGCGTTCCAATGACATGCAAGTTCTTGTTTTCATCGTTCGTGGGTGATCCCAAGGCCCGTGAACAACTGTCCCCGTTTAAAAATGCTAAAAAATGCCTAAAAAAGGTTTGACGAATATTCAATGTCAGTGTATTATGAGGTTGGAATCGTTTCCAGGAAACTATGAAACCAGGAAACATAGCTCTTTTCAGGTTTATGGTGAAAACGTGAGTATTACTGTAGTTGACGTAGCGAAGAAGGCAACGGTGTCTGTTACCACCGTATCCCGGGTGCTGAACAATCAGCCGCAGGTCAGTCCCGAACGCCGGCAGCGTGTTCTGGCGGCGATGGAAGAATTGGACTACAAGCCCAATCAGGTGGCGAGGGACATGCGAAGGAAGACCGCCGGCCGCAAGACCGGCCAGATCGCCATGATGCTCATCAATTTGGACGATTATACAATGCACACGGCTTTCATGATGCAGTACATTCACGGCGTCCAGCAGGAGATCGCCGAGGCAGGCCAAAAGTGCATTTTTGTTACGTGGAACGATGAATTTGGTGACGATACGATTCCGCAAATCCTCCTCGACGGGGAAATTGACGGCGTAGTTACCAAAGGGTTTCCCTGCACTGAAATCGGCAAGCAATGGCTGAATCGATATCCAAAGATAATCCTTAATCCCCCGGTCGCACCGCCGGACTATGATTGCGTAATGGTCGACTATGAAGCGGGAATCCGAGATTGCATCACATACCTTGCGTCACTGGGGCACCGCCGCATCGCATTCGTGGATATGCAGATGTTTCACTGCAAGCTCCTGGGTTATCGACGCGCGGTAGACGAACTTGGTCTCGACGCGGACGAGGGGTTGATCCAGACCCGAGACATCATTCCCCCGCTGAAATCAGAATCGGATTTGGATTGGGCGATAGAGAACCTCTGGTCGCTTTCGGAGCCGCCGACGGCCATCCTCAGCAACGACTATTATTGCAGCGCTATTTATCATGCCCTGGCCGAACGCGGCCTGAAGGTGCCCGATGACGTCAGCATCATCGGATACGACAACGCGGTCGATCACTGTGAAGCGCTCAAACCCAAACTCACGTCTGTGGACATAGAAGCCGTCGAACTCGGCAGACTCGCCGCCAAGCAGCTTCTTGACCGGATACGAAAACCGCAGGGAAGTCACCGCAAAATTTGCACGCGAGGCAAAATCGTAGAAAGGAAATCCGTCCGAAAACTGTAACTGACGGAAAAAATAAAACAGAAACGGAAATAAAGGAAATTTTGGAATGGAAAGAAAGGAGTGAAACAGAATTGATTGTTGGAAACAGTTGGAAAAATGCTTGCTGAAAATGCTTGTTGGAAGCAGTGGAGAGCTTCGGGAGTGTCGAAGCTGAAAGGAAATGATGATGTCTGGAATAACTCTAACACAAGGAGCAGAAACATGAAAAAGACAATTGTAATAATGACAATGTTGGCGATGGTCGGCCTGCTGTTTACGCCGGCGTCGGCAAATTTGATGTTGAATGCCGACGTGGAAACGGACAGCGGCAGCGGCACGCCGGCTAGCTGGGGCGCGAGCGGTACTGGGGTCGAGACATGGGCCACCGACGAATCCCGTTCTACCAGCCACAGCCTGAAGATAGAGGACAATGGTTCCACGTACAGCTATTGGAGTCAGTGGGTTACTGGCCTCAGCGGCGGGACAGATTACGACTTCGGCGGCTATTTCAAAACAGCAAACAACGGATCGGGCAGTGCCCCCAGAGCGCAACTACAGGCTCTGTGGTACAACGGTAGTACACATCTTGGCACATCTTCAACGTCATCGGGCGGCGTTTATGATTGGAAATACGTGGGACTGGATGAAATTACGGCACCGACCGGTACAACCAGAGCCAGGTTCCAGTTTTTCACGTATCGCAACCAGGGTTTCGCCTGGGGCGACGATTTTTACTTTGACGTTACCCCCGAACCGGCGACGATGACGCTGCTGCTGCTCGGTCTGCCGCTTGCCCTTCGCCGAAGACGGAAATAAAGACTGTATTTGAATTTACCCCTTTTCATCTTGCTTGTGTGTCGGGGCGCGGCAGTTTCGTGCCCCGGCACACAACTCCTGTTTTTTGCGGGTGGGTAACGGCTGAAATGTTTTGTAGCACAGCGAGAGGCGATATTATGAGTAAACGTCAATCATCAAACAATATCGGGCGGCGATCACGCGGTTTTACGCTCATAGAACTGCTTGTCGTAATCGCCATCATTTCGCTGCTGGTGAGCATCCTTATACCGAGCCTGCAACGTACCAAGGAATTGGCCAGGCAAGTTATCTGCAAATCCCAGTTGAAGCAGATAGGGACGGCGTTTTGTGTGTATACCAATGACTACAAAAGATATCTTCCGGTGTGCTACAGAGACGCTACGACCAACTGGTATGTAGCACTGGGGAATCCTTATCTGGGTTTCGACCAGGAAGGCGCCAGCCTCTTCTGGTTTATGCATTCGAACAAGACGGTTTACTCGTGCCCGACTAACCTCAAAAAACACCCCGAAGCCATAAACAGGAACACCTACGGGATGAATCTGTTTGCCGGCACGAATAATTCGACTTGTACTATCAGAAGGACAACGGACGCAAACAAACCCTCCAAGACCCTCCTTGCAGCCGACGGCTATTTTTATAATAGTGGGAGATTCTGGATAGCACAGGTTCAGCCCTCGTGGCGTATGCCGGGTGCTATTCATTCCGGCAGTGCTCATATTCTGTATGTGGATTTTGGCGTGAGACGGTTGGCGGAAGATGAGATTCCCGATGAATATGTTAGCGACGAAGGAAAATGTTTCTGGAAGGGGAACTAATCCGGCGATACGGAGAATGTTGATCCAGAGACGTTTCTCTCTCTCCCCCTCAAAAAGGATTTGTTTTGTATAACGCCCGGCATGTCGCCGGCAGGTATTATATCAATCCGCAATCGAAGGCATTGCACAATTCCCAAACATGAAAGGCTGTCAGTGTGAGTAAAACACAGGAAGAACGAACAATGAAAATTAAAAAGATTTCGCGTATTGTCATCGGCTGCGTTTTGTTGCTGGCCCCGGTTTCCGGATATGCCGCGACCCTGCTTGACGAGGCGGACACGATAAGTAAATGGAAGGGCGCCCGAAAAAACTCCAAACACGTGAAGTCCGGTAAGTTCTCTACCCGGTGGGCGAACCACCCGAAGGCAAAAATGTTTTGGTCCTCCGACATTCCCCATGACTGGAGCGATTACGGCTGGTTTTCCTTCTGGGTTTATTCGGAAAAGGCCAACAACGCGAGAATCCGCGTGATGTTCGAGTCCAGTGGAAAAGGTGCGCGTTATTACAGGTACGCTTTCAATGTTGACTGGACGGGATGGAAGAAGTTCGATGTTCCGCTGGATCTTTACAGGAAAAGCGAAAATCCCGGCTGGTGGAAAAAGGTGAAGAAAGTATCGTTCATGGCTTTCGGATGGGGCGCCAAACCCCTGGCCGACACGGTGTTGTATATCGACGGGATGAGGCTGGTAAAGTCAAAGAAATCCAAGACGCTCAAGCGAATCAAGCGGAACGCTTTTTACCATTTGTCGCTTCTGGAAAAAGGCGAGGCGTTTGTCCGCGTGCGATGGATGGATGAGAATAAAAAACTTCTGCCCTACGCCAAGGCGAGGTTGTCGTGGATAAAGGATATGAAAAAGGACAAGCCGCGTCTCTATGTTTGTTTTCATCCCGACGCGGCATGGGCCGAGATAACGACGGAATGCCCCGCTGGTAATTCGATACCGAAGGTTGACTTGATAGAGGAGAAGACCGCCAAGCCGCGTCCAATGGCGGATATTGAAAAAGACTGCGAAATAATCAAACAACGGTTCCTGGCGTATTACGTACTCCCGGAAACGAAGGCCGGTGAGACCCCCGCGCTCGATGCCGGGAAGCTGAAGGAAAGCATCGAGAAATCGGACGCAAGGGTCGCCGGGTTGATAGCTAGCCAGATAATGGACCCCGCCGACAAGGGCTACGGGTCATGGGGGAAAATCAAGGACGTCAACCATCCACGCATATCCTACACCGGCGAACTTTTTCTCGACATACAGAGGCTGGCCGAGGCCTATCGCTGCACGCTCTCAAAATATCACGGTGACGAAGAGGTTCTCAAGCGGATCAAGGCGGCGCTGAAATTCGGTATGCCGTATATCCGCATCGGCGCTCCGCGCCCGGGCAATTGGTGGGCGTGGGATATCGGGGTACCGCTACGGCTTACGCCGACGCTTTTGCTGATCGGCGACAAGCTCGACAAGGCAATGTACGATGAGTTGATTTGCGACCTTTACGACCTGGGGTACAATTGCCGGCTGTTCGGGTTTCCCGGACGGAGGCTCAGCAGTGGTGCCAACTCTCTGTGGATAGCGCGCTGCGCGTTCAATCTCGCGGTGATGACGAAGGACGAAAAACTACTGAACTTTGCGAAAGATACATTCAGCAAGGTAAATCGCGTTACCGACCGCGAGGGCATTCAGGAAGACGGCAGCTATCTTTATCACGGCAACGGGTTAAACATGGGTTACGGTAACGCCCACATGCGTCAGGCGGCGGAGTACCTCTACATGACGAACGGCACAGCCTACTGCCTTGACGATGAGGCGATGAAAGCCTTCTCGAAATTATACCGGGACTTTGCGGTATGGACGGTTTACAGGGGTCAGACGAATCCGTATATCCTCGGCCGGGGAGTTGCCCGGGGCGCCAGTAACTTCGACGGTAATGCCGCCGTAACAAGTTTGTATATGCTTGCCGGCGGCGTTGAGTCGTTGCAGGACAGTGCGCTGGCGCATATCGCGGACTGGCAAAAGGGTATTGGCGTATCGCTGGCCTATTCAGGTACGAGGAACTTCAGCCTTGCCGCCGCCGCGGGGGACAGGCTCAACGCCAAGGCCCCGGCTGGCTTCCTTTGCGGTACGCGGTTCTATCCGCGTGGCGATTACTTCATCGCCCGGAACGACGATTTCTACTGTGCCGTGCGGATGTGCTCGACTCGGACAAAGAACTGGTTCAGCATCCACAACGAAAATGTCAAGGGCTATTACGCCGGCGAGGGCACAATCGTCCTCATGACCGACGGCAAGGAGTATCCGAAAAAGATTCTTATCTCCCAGCCGTGGGACGACCTGAGCGGCATTACCCGCGTAGTCGGCCTGCGCCCGAGAAGGGAATCGATGGGACATTCGACTTTCGTCGGCGGAATCGCGCTGGGCGACGTAGGGCTGTGCGGCATGAAGTATCTCCTGAAAAAGGGCGGCAAAAAAGGCGGCAAGAGCATCTCGGCGGAGAAAAGCTATTTCGCCCTGAAAAATGCGATAGTCGTCCTGGGCAGCGACATAAAAGCCGTCGGCACGGACTCGCCAACCGAAAGCATGATCCTGACCCAGCCGGTACTGGACGACAAGAGTTACTATCTCGACGGCGAGAAGAAGGCCTTCGCGGATGGGACGACATCTCTGAAGGGCATTAAATCGTTCTACTATCGGAATACCGG
>JAIORC010000325.1 GCA_021108335.1 Phycisphaerae bacterium | reverse complement strand
AGCAGCGGTCTCCAAAACCGCAGGTTGGGGGTTCAACTCCTCCCTGCCGTGGTAGATTTGGAGATGGAAAATAGAGTCGGTAGAAATTATCAAAAGAATGCGGGTTCACGAGGAAGCCAAGCCGCGTGAGTTCCGTGGATAGTGATAATTTTTTCGAGAACTCGTTGCATCGATGTTGGACGCGGGATGGTTGGTGAAGCGTGCATTGTCGTGGGACGAGTTTTTTGTAATTTTTGTAATTAGCGGAAGTGGTGATAGAGGCATAAGTTAACGTTTTTTTGGCCGAAAAAAGGTACGATATGCATATTTATAAGCGAACTCAGGGCAAATATACACGGTTGATTACCGCTATTGCCATGCTGATGCTTGGCGCATGGGGATGTTTGTCGCTGGCGAAGACTCTTCATGGCAGCGGTTGTGACGTGTATATGAGCTTCGGAATTCCGCTGGTTGTGCTGTTGGGCCTGGCAGGGCTGTTGTTCTGGTTGGTCAACCGCCCGAAAAGTGCGGATTTTCTCATCGCCACTGAGAGCGAGATGAAAAAGGTATCCTGGGCGAGCAGGAAAGAGGTCGTCGGGTCCACGAAAGTGGTTATTGTAACCACGTTTATAATGGCGGCTTTGCTGTTTCTCGTGGACGTGGTTTTCGCCAATTTTTTCAAGTTAATCAAGGTTACGGGTTAAGGACAGTATGGAAGACTCCAAGAATATTGAATCCGGTGTTCCCGAAGCGACCCAGCCGCAGACGGCGGGGCAGGACGATGTTGCCGCCGAAGATATTACCGCGGACGAATCGGCGGTTGTTGCTCCGGTGAACATGCGATGGTGTGTTTTGCGGGTGGCTTCCAACAAGGAAGAACAGGTTCGCGACGCCTTGGAACGCAAGGTTAAAATCGAAGGCCTGGAGCCTGTGATCGGTCGGATTCTCGTGCCGATGGAGAAGAGGCCTGCTCCTCGCGGCAAGGCGGGCAAGAAGAAGGTCGTCAATCGGAAGATGTATCCCGGTTATGTCTTCATCGAGATGGTTCTCGAAGAGGACGGCAGCATCGAGGAGCATTCCTGGTTTACGATCAAGGAGACCACAGGCGTTGGCGATTTTATCGGTTCTGGCGGCAAGCCCAGCCCGATGTCCCCGGCGGACGTGGACAAGATGCTGATGCAGGTGGAGAAGGCCAAAGAAGGCACGTCGGTAACCGTGGAGTTCGAAAAGGGCGACATGGTGAAGGTCAAAGAAGGTGCATTCGAGAACTTCGAAGGTATCGTGGACGAGGTGCTGCCGGAAAAAGGCCTGGTGCGTGTGGTTGTAACGATTTTCGGACGGGCGACGCCGGTCGAGTTGGAATACTGGCAGGTGGAAAAGACCTGAGATTGAAAATCGAAATCGAAATCGAAATTCAAATTTTAAAATCCTGTTGGCAGGATAAATCATTGAGAGATTGAATCATGGCGAAAGAAATCGTAGGTAAAATTAAATTGCAGGCCCCGGGCGGCCAGGCGACCCCGGCACCGCCGATCGGCCCTGCTCTTGGTGCCCATAACGTGAATATCGGGCAGTTTGTCTCCCAGTTCAACGAGCGGACAAAAGACCTCAACGGCACTCCCGTTCCGGTGGAAATTCTTGTCTATGCCGACAAGACGTTCTCGTTCATCTGCAAAAGCCCGCCGGCGGCAGCCCTGTTGAAGGAAGCCGCCCAGATCGCCAAAGGCTCCGGCGTGCCGAACAAAGAGAAGGTCGGCAAGGTAACGGTAGAGCAATGCCGCAAGATCGCCGAGGCGAAGCTGGCGGACCTGTCTGCCCGCGACCTCGATGCCGGCGCGAAGATAATCATGGGCACTGCCCGATCAATGGGCATTGTCGTGGAAGAATAATCCGCCGGCCCGGCTTGGCAATGCTAAGTCGGGTTGTGGCATTAGGTTTGTAACCCCCTTGGGGCAAGCCTGCATGATGATTGCGGGCGTCTGACCACGGACGAATGATAGTGGGAGTTTTCCGCCGGAAGTGCCGGCGGGTAACGCAAGGAGAAACGAATGGCAAAGAAGCAACATTCCAAACGATACGCCAAGGACATCGAGTCGGTACCAGCCGGTGCCGTCGAGTTGAAAGAGGCGGTCGGAGTAATCAAGGGTTTCGGCGGCACGAAGTTCGACCAGACCGTCGAGCTGGTGATGCACCTTGGTATTGACCCCCGCAAGGCCGACCAGGCCCTTCGCGGTTCGATTTCGCTGCCTAACGGTATCGGCAAGAGGAAGAAGGTTATCGCGTTCTGCGAGGGCGACGACGTCGCCAAGGCCACCGAAGCCGGGGCTGTTGAAGTCGGCGGCGAGGAACTGGTCAAGAAGATACAGGACGGCTGGATGGATTTCGACGTGGCGATCGCCACGCCGGCGATGATGAAGGTCGTCTCCAGGCTCGGCCGGGTGCTTGGCCCGTCCGGCAAGATGCCCTCGCCCAAGGCAGGTACTGTTTCCCAGGACATAGCCGCGGCGGTGAAGGATTTCGCCGCCGGCAAGGTCGAGTATCGCAACGACGACGGCGGGAATCTGCATCTTCCGGTCGGCAAGGTCGGATTCGAGACGGATAAGCTTATCGAGAATATCGATTTTTTCATACGTTTCGTAAAGAAGGCCAAGCCCACCACGAGCAAAGGCCACTTTATCAAAAAGATGTGTATTTCCGCGACGATGACTCCGGCTGTCGAAATCAAGGAATACTAGGAGCGGCGGAAACTTCCAATGGATAAAACCGGTGGCAATTCAGTTTGCCGAATCGCCGGAACGATAAAAACCCAGCAGGTGAAAAAATGAGTAAACCAGTAAAACAGATGATTAGCAAAGAGTTGACCGAGCGGTTTGCGGAAGTCGATTCTGTTGCGATTTGCGGCTTTACGGGTCTGGATTCCGAGGCGACCTACGCGATGCGTGGCAAGCTTGCGGAGAAGGACATCAAGATTACGGTGGTCAAGAATTCTTTGGCCAGGTCGGCGTTCAAGACGGCAGGGCTTGACGACGCGATCGAGTTGCTGGACGGACCTTGCGCGGTGGCGTACGGTGCCGACAGCATTGTAACGGTCGTCCGCGAGTTGTTGGACGTACACAAGGAAGCCCCGGCATTGACGGTCAAAGGCGCAGTGTTGGATGGGGAAGTGTTCTCCGGCGATGCGGAAGTCATGGCCCTCAGCAAGTTCCCGACGCGGGACGAAGCGCTTGGCCAGGTTGTCGGCTGTGTCTTGTCTGCCGGTGCGAACCTTGCCGGTTGCCTGGTAGGCCCGGCGGGTCAGATTGCCGGTATCCTCAAGGCCATCGAAGAAAAGGCGGGCGACAGCGAAGCTGCGTAGCCATTAAAAATTTACTAACACACAATCTGTCGGCTGCGGATTGGTCCCCGACTGCTCGGGATGAAATGGCGCCAGCGGGGCGCTGCCTATCAGGCCGACGTAATAAGGAAAGATGGAGCAAAACCATGACTGAAGAAGCAACAGCAGTAGAGACAAAAGAGTTTGACGCGTCGATCAAGGATCTCGGCGACAAGATTTCGGGTCTGAGCCTCAAAGAGGCTGTCGATCTGAAGGACTACCTCAAGCAGGAATACGGTATCGAGCCCGCCGCTGGTGGCGCGGTGATGATGGCCGGCCCGGCTGCCGGTGGTGGCGCCGAAGAGGCTGAAGAAAAGACCAGCTTCGACGTCGTCCTCAAGGAGATCGGCGACAAGAAAATCGGCGTAATCAAGGCCGTCCGCGCCCTGACCAACCTCGGCCTCAAAGAAGCCAAGGAACTGGTCGAAAGCGCCCCCAAGCCCATCAAAGAAGGTGTCCCGAAGGAAGAAGCCGAAGAGGCCCTCAAGGCTCTGGAAGAAGCAGGAGCCACCGGCGCGATCGAATAGTTCGCGTTATAAAATCCGTGCCTTCCGCTCTACCGGGCGGGAGGTGCTTTTGGCGGAGCGGCGGGTTTTACAAACCGCTCCGCGAGTGAAGTTTAAAGCAGTGCATTATCGGGAAAAGTAATCCCGAAGACCAACAGGCTGGCAGCAGGCAGCTGCAACAACGAGGTCAAACCTATGCAACAAGTGGATAAAATCAGGAATTTCAGCAAAGTTGGCGACATGGCCCCCGTGCCGGAACTGGTCGATTTGCAGACATGCAGTTACGAACGCTTTCTCCAGGAAGCCATTGACCCGGCCAGGCGTAAAAGCGCAGGGCTTGAAGGGCTGCTGTGCGAGGTGTTCCCCATTGTCAGTTACGACGAGACGATGAAGCTGGAGTATCTCAAGTATGAGTTGAAGGAGCCCCGCTACACGCCCCAGGAGTGCCGTGACTTGCGTCTGACTTATGGGCGCCCGTTCCATATCAGTTGCCGGTTTACCTGCAAAGGCAAAAAAGAGATTCGCGAAGAAAGCATTTATGTCGGTGACGTGCCGATTATGATCGGCGGCGGCGAGTTTATCATCAACGGTGCCGAGCGCGTGATCGTATCGCAGTTGCACCGTTCGCCGGGCGTGGATTTCACCGTGGAAATGCAGGAGTCTGACCGGCCTCTGCACGGCGCGAGGATTATTCCCGAGCGAGGCAGTTGGATTGAGCTGACTGTTACCAAGAAGGACTCGATCACGATGCGGATCGATCAGTCCAGCAAGATTCCCGCTACGATGTTCCTCCGTTCGATGTCGGACAAGTACGGCAGCGCTTCGAATATCATTCGCGAATTTTACGAGACTGCCAAGGTTTCCGGTAATCAGCTTCGTCCGCAGTTGTATCTTGTGGAAGCTTACATCGACCCCGAAAGCGGCGAGGAGCTTGTTCCGGCCGGCGGGCAGATCGGCGATGCGCTTAACCAGATCGTCGCGACGCTCAAGAAGAAAATCGAGATCATCTCCGACGCTTCCGACCCGTTGATTCTCAACACGTTGTCTGAAGACCCCTCCGAAGACCACTCCAGCGCGCTATTGCGGATTTACGCCAGGCTCCGTCCGGGCAACCCGCCGCAACTGGAAAAGGCCAAGGCTCTCTTCCAGGAAAAATTCTACGACGAGAACCGCTATCGCCTCGGCAAGGTAGGCCGATTCCGCATTAACCGGAAATTCAAGCAGAATGTGTCCGAGAAGGAAATGACCATCAGCGTCGAGGATTTCCTCAACACGATGAAATACCTGCTCAAGTTGCGTAGCGACAAAGGCACAGTGGACGACATCGACCACCTCGGCAACCGTCGTTTGCGTACTATTGACGAACTGGCTGCCGATGAAATCCGCAAAGGTTTCCTGAAACTCCGCCGCACCGTCCAGGAGCGCATGAGTCTCAAGGACCCGGAAGAAATCACCAAGATAACCGAGCTGGTGAACTCCAAGAGTATTTCCAGCAGCATCGACTTTTTCTTCGGCCGGGGCGAGCTAAGCCAGGTCGTCGACCAGCAGAACCCGCTGGCCCAGTTGACTCACGAGCGGCGGCTGTCGGCTTTAGGCCCGGGTGGCTTGAACCGTAAGCGTGCGGGCTTCGAGGTTCGCGACGTGCACATCAGCCACTATGGCCGAATCTGCCCGATCGAGACGCCGGAAGGCAACAACATCGGCCTGATCAGTTCGATGGGTATTTACGCGGGCATCGATGATTATGGTTTTTTGACCACGCCTTACGTGCAGGTCGACAATCGCAAGGTCAACCTCGACGTCGTGCGGCTGCGTGCGGATGAAGAGATGGAAGCCATTCTCGCTCCGCCGGAAGTGCTGAAGCTGGCCAAGACCCGCGGCGACGCGACGCGTCTGCCGGATCAGCGTGTGCTGGCCCGCGTGCACGGCGAATTGAGTACCTCCGCCAGCAGCGACGTCAGCTATATTGACATTTCTCCCAAGCAGACGGTCGGCGTGTCGGCATCGCTGATTCCCTTCCTCGAGCATGACGACGCGAACCGCGCGTTGATGGGTTCGAACATGCAGCGGCAGGCGGTTCCACTGTTGAAGACTGCCGCGCCGGTAGTGGCTACGGGCATGGAGCGGGCAGTGGTGCAAAATTCCGGGTTTGTCGTCAAGGCCCGCAAAGCCGGCACGGTAACCTACGTTGATGCCACCCGCATCGTCTTGGATAACTCCGCGGAATACGAACTCCGGAAGTTCTCGAAACTTAACGAGCGGGCCTGCCTGATCCAAAGGCCCATCATCCAGGAAGGCCAGCGCGTCAAGAAGGGGCAGATCATCGCCGACGGTTCCGCCTGTAGAGACGGCGAGTTGGCGTTGGGGCAGAATATCCTGGTGGCGTTCATGCCATACGACGGCTACAACTTCGAGGACGCGATTCTCGTCAGCCAGAAGGTTGTCCGGGACGATTACTTTACTTCGATTCACATGGAAGAATACGAGGTGGAAATCCGCGAGACCAAGCTGGGCCGCGAGGAATTCACGCGTGATATTCCCAATGTTTCGGAGAAGGCCCTGCGGTATCTCGACGAAAACGGCGTGGTACGCATCGGCACGCGTGTCGGGCCTGGCGATATCATGGTCGGCAAGGTTTCGCCGAAGTCCAAGAGCGAGTTGTCTCCCGAGGAAAAGCTGCTGCACGCGATTTTCGGTCGTGCCGGCGAAGATGTGAAGAACGACAGCCTCGAACTGCCCGCAGGCGAAGAAGGCGTCGTTATCGATACCGTCCGGTTCAGCCGTCGCGTCCATCTGTCCGCCGAGCAGAAAAAGCAGGTTGACAAGAATATAAAGGAATACGGCAAAAAGATGGATATGCGGATAGTAGAGGTCTTCCGCAAGATGGTCGAGGAAATCAACGATGTTCTCGGCACGGAGATAATTGACCCCACCACCCGCCAGAAGGTCGGCCATAGCGACAACACCCTGGTTATCATGGAGCAGGTGGAAAACATAAATCCCAGATGGTTCAAGGGTTCGGCTGCCGCGAAGGAGCAGGCCAAAACGATTCGCGAGAAGTACTGGCCCCGCATCGAGGAAATCCAGGCGGAAAAGAAGCGTAAAGAGGAGCAGATGAAGCGCGGCGACGAGCTTCCCTCCGGCGTACTGGAGATGGTGAAAATTCGCGTGGCGACCAAGCGGAAGCTGGGTGTCGGCGACAAAATGGCAGGCCGCCACGGCAACAAGGGCGTCATCGCCCGTATTCTGCCCGAAGCGGACATGCCGTTCCTCGAAGACGGCACGCCGGTTGATATTCTGTTGAACCCGCTCGGCGTACCGGGCCGTATGAACCTCGGGCAGATTCTCGAGACGCATCTCGGCTGGGCGGCAACGGTTCTGGGCTTCCAGGCTGTTACGCCGGTATTCGACGGTGCCTTGGAAGAAGAAATTTTCGAGTGCCTCAACGAAGCCAACGAGCATGTCCGCCGGCGTCGCGAAGACGTCGAGGTGGTACAGCAGGCCGGTGAGACTCACGAACTTCTCGCCGAGATGCCGTTGGACGGCAAGGTTCGCCTGCGGGACGGCCGGACCGGCGAGCATTTCGAGCAGAAAACCACCGTCGGCTACATTTACATGAATAAGCTGCACCATCTGGTGGACGAGAAAATTCACGCCCGCGCGACAGGCCCGTACAGCCTGATTACCCAGCAGCCGCTGGGCGGCAAGGCCAGAACGGGCGGCCAGCGCTTCGGCGAGATGGAAGTCTGGGGCCTGGAAGCATACGGCGCCAGTTACACGCTGCAGGAATTGCTTACCGTAAAGAGCGACGACGTGGAAGGCCGAACCAAGATTTACGAATCGATGGTCAAAGGCCAAAACACCCTCGAAGCCGGTACGCCCGTGAGCTTCGATGTGCTCTGTAACGAGTTGCGAGGCCTGGGCCTGAATATTCACCTGGAGAAAAAGAAACTGCTGTAGTTTATTTTAAAAGGATTTTTCCGAACGTCCGGCAGGTTAAATAAAAGCACCCCATTGGGAGCAAAAGAGATATGGCTGAAAGCGTATACGATAGAATTAACGATTATGGCTCGGTGAAGATACAGTTGGCTTCGCCCAACGATATCCGCAGTTGGTCTTTTGGCGAGGTCAAAAAGCCGGAGACGATCAATTACCGAACTTACCGCCCTGAGAAGGACGGCTTGTTCTGCGAGCGGATTTTCGGTCCCGAACGGGACTGGGAATGTGCGTGTGGCAAGTACAAGGGCACGAAGCACAAGGGCATTATCTGCGACCGTTGCGGCGTGAAGGTAACCCACTCCCGCGTCCGCCGCAAGCGTATGGGCCATATCAACCTGGCCGCCCCGATCGTTCACATCTGGTATTTCAAGGCCTTGCCGAGCCGGCTTGGCACGCTGCTTGGCATGCGTACCGCTGATCTGGAAAAGATTATCCTGTTCCAGGACTACGTGGTCGTCGATGCCGGGCAGACGCCGCTGAAGTATAAGCAGGTTCTCAACGAGGAAGATCACCGCGTAGCCGTGGAGAAGTACGGCAGCGACTTCAAGGCGATGATGGGTGCCGAGGCTATTTACGAATTGCTGATCGCTCTGGACCTCGATCAGGAAGTGGTCGCCATTCGCGAGGCGATGGACAAGACCAACTCGAAGCAGAAGATAAAAGATTACGCCAAGCGTCTTAAGCTTGTCGAAAATCTTCGCACCAGCGGCAACCAGTGCAGTTGGATGGTCATGGAAGTCGTGCCGGTCATTCCGCCGGACCTCCGGCCTCTGGTTATGCTGGAAAGCGGCAACTTTGCCACCAGCGACCTCAACGACCTTTACCGCCGCATTATCAACCGTAATAATCGGCTCAAGAAGCTGATGGATCTCAATGCTCCCGAGGTGATTATTCGCAACGAGAAGCGGATGTTGCAGCAGGCGGTCGACGCGTTGTTCGACAACAGCCGCTGCCGCCGGCCTGTCCAGGGCACGGCCAATCGTCCGCTCAAGTCGTTGACGGATATGATCAAGGGCAAGCAAGGCCGGTTCCGCGAGAACCTGTTGGGCAAACGTGTGGACTATTCCGGCCGATCCGTGATTGTCGTCGGCCCGGATTTGCATCTCCACCAGTGTGGCCTGCCCAAGAAAATCGCTCTGGAGTTGTACCAGCCGTTCATCATTCGCCGGCTCAAAGACCGCGGGTTGGCCGATACGATCAAGTCGGCCAAGAAGATGCTCGAACGACGCGACAGGGAAATATGGGACGTGCTGGAAGAGGTTATCTACCAGCATCCGGTTATGCTGAACCGTGCCCCGACCCTCCACCGGATGGGCATCCAGGCCTTCGAGCCTGTGTTGGTTGAAGGTAACGCGATCAAGCTGCACCCGTTGGCCTGCAAGGGTTTCAATGCGGACTTCGACGGCGACCAGATGGCTGTCCACCTGCCGCTTTCGGTGGAAGCCCAGGCCGAAACGCACGTGCTGATGATGGCGACGAACAACATTTTCTCGCCCTCCAACGGCGCGCCGATCATGTCGCCGACGCAGGATATGGTGCTCGGGATTTACTATCTCACGAGCGACCGCGGGTACGAAGCCGTCGATGAGCAACTTCTGAAGGTGGCTTACAAAGGCCAGCGGTATCCGTTGTTCAGCGATCCGCACGAGGCATTGACAGCCCACGCGGCAGGTAAGATCGGTATGCACGCCGAGATTATCGTCCGTTTGCCGAACAAGCAAAGGAAGATTATCGAGGCGACGGGAGCCTACCCGTCGGATAACGGCAAGGTCGTTACGACGGTTGGTCGGCTGATCTTCAACGATATGTTGCCCGAAGGGATGGGTTTCTACAACTATCCGCTCAGCCAGAAGGGCGCGGGCCGCGTCATCAGCGACTGCTACCAGGTACTGGGCCGGCGCGACACGCTGAGCCTGTTGGACAACATCAAACAGATGGGCTTCAAGTATTCCACGCTTGCGGGCCTTTCGTTCGGCATTACCGATGCGAAAATCCCGGAAAACAAGTCCCAGATTCTCGATGCCGCCCAGAAGCGGGTTGATCGCATCGAAAGCGACTTCCGCGCCGACGCGATTACGGACGGCGAGCGGTACAACCAGGTCGTGGACGTGTGGATTCACGCACGCGAGGAAGTAACAGCCAGCCTGATCAAGTCGCTGAAGGCAGATGTCCGCAAAGACGACCCCGGCTATCTCAACCCGGTGTTCCTGATGACCGATTCCGGTGCCCGCGGCAAGATCGACCAGATACGCCAGCTTGCCGGCATGCGTGGTTTGATGTCCAAGCCGTCCGGCGAGATTATCGAGACGCCCATCAAGGCGAACTTCCGCGAAGGTCTGACCGTGCTGGAATACTTCAGTTCCACTCACGGTGCCCGCAAGGGTCTTGCCGACACCGCCCTCAAGACGGCGGACTCCGGCTATCTGACCCGTAAACTGGCGGACGTTGCCCAGAACGCTATTGTCAACGAGCAGAACTGCGGTACCGTTCGCGGCGTGTCGAAGGCTGCGATTTACAAGGGCGAGCAGGTGGACGTGCCTCTCCGCGAGATGATTATCGGCAGGGTCGCACGCGAAACTATCGCCGACCCGCGAACCGACACTATCGTCGTCAAGGAAAACCAAGTTATCACCGAAGCCGCCGCCATGCGGATCGAGGACCTTGGGCTTGAAAGCATTCGAGTCCGCAGCCCGCTGACCTGCGAAAGCCCCTTGGGTATCTGTGCAAAATGCTACGGCAACGACCTGTCTACCGGCCGAATAGTCGAAGAAGGCATGGCCGTCGGTATCATTGGCGCCCAATCCATCGGCGAGCCTGGCACGCAGCTTACCATGCGTACCTTCCACACCGGCGGAA
>JAIORC010000066.1 GCA_021108335.1 Phycisphaerae bacterium | reverse complement strand
GCGAAGTTCAAGACTTTCGGGTGCGGCTCGGCGATTGCGTCGTCCAGCATGGCGACCGAATGGCTCAAGGGGCGAACTATCGAGCAGGCGGCGGAAATCAAAAACGCGGAACTCGCGGAGGAATTGTCGCTGCCGCCGGTAAAAGTGCATTGCTCGGTGCTGGCGGAGGATGCTGTCAAGGCGGCTATCGAGGATTGGCGGAAGAAGAACGAGAAATAGGCAGTGTGGGTTATTACGCACCTCATGCGGCGGGCATCCCTGGTCGTCGCGCGGGAGGGCAATTTTCAGAGGCTTCCTTGCATTTTTCTGAGGTAGCGGGTAGTCTTTGCGGAGGCTTTACCAGAAATCAAGGAGAGTTACATGCGGTATGCGGTTATTATGGCGGGTGGGTCGGGCAAGCGGTTATGGCCTTTGTCCCGGCAGCATCATCCCAAGCAGCTTTTGAAGCTTGTGGACGGTAAGAGTTTGATGGAGATTGCCGTTCAGCGGCTGGAGGGGGTTTTTGAGCCGGAGCAGATATTCGTCGTTACCAACGCCGAATATGCCGACGACGTTGCGGCGTTGTTGCCGGAAATCCCGCGAGAAAATATCATCGGCGAGCCGGTAGGGCGGGATACCGCCAATGCGGTCGCTCTTGCCGCGGAGGTTCTTGCCGGTAAGGACGAGGACGCCACAATGGCGGTCTTTACCGCCGACCATATCATCAGGCCGGCTAAGTGTTTCGCAAAGGCTGCCCAGATCGCGATAGAAACCGCCGAGAGCACCCCGGATGCGCTGGTAACGTTTGGTATCATGCCGAGCTGGCCTCACACGGGCCTGGGATATATCGAGTGCGACCAGCAGATCGCCCAGGACGTTCGCAACGTGGTCAGTTTCAAGGAAAAGCCGGATCACACCACCGCGCGGCAGTACGTCGAGAGCAAAAAGTACTTCTGGAACAGCGGCATGTTCGTCTGGAAGCTGGATACCATCCGAAAGGCGATACAAGCTCATTTGCCGGATACGGCACAAAAGCTCGCACCCATCGCCGAGGCTGTCCGAAATGGGCAGGATTATACAGCTATTCTTGCCGAGGCGTATTCCTCGCTGGAAAAAATCAGCATCGATTACGCCATCATGGAGAAGGCTGATAAGGTTATGATGGTCGAGTTGAAGTGCGAGTGGATCGATCTCGGTTCCTGGCCGGCTATGGAGGAAGTCGTCGATCTGGACGACCAGGGCAATGCGATCATCGCCGATAACCACGTGATAATGGACAGTTTCCGGAATATTCTTGTTACCAAAGACGACGGGCATCTGTTGGCGATAATGGGTTTGGACGACTGCATTGTGATTCATTCTCCCGATGCGACATTGGTGTGCAAGAAATCCGACGACCAGCGGCTCAAGGAACTTGTCGCGGCGGTCGAGAAGCATTACGGCAAAAGATTTCTGTAACGGGCGTTGATGTCCGAAATTCACAGTCGCCGCGAGAAAGCATGCTTCTGCAAGCAGAAGCATGGCACCCGGCGATTTTTTTTACGACGGTTTTGCGATGGAGTTGTTTTCATGGGGCGATGGCTTGGCATTGATCATGGCAGAAAACGGGTCGGCGTAGCCGTTGGAAGCACCGAAGACGGCATTGCCTTGCCGATAACCGTTTTGCAGGCCCAGCCGGAATCGCAACTGCCTGGGCAAATCCAAGCTTTGGCTGCGGAATACGATTGTCAGGGGGTCGTGGTCGGCTGGCCTGTCAATATGGACGACACGGAAGGCCCGCAGGGGCAACTCACACGGCAATTCGCCGCACACCTCGCTGAAGTAACCGGGCTGGACGTTCGCATGTGGGATGAGCGGCTCAGCAGTTTTCACGCCGATAAGGCCCTGGCTGGCATGATGACCCGCAAGAAGCGCAAGGCCCGGCAGGACGCGGTAGCCGCGGCGAATATCCTGGGGGAGTTTTTCGCCGGTAACGGCCCGGTCGACGCGCTTCGCCCGGCGGAGATCGACAAAAACAACGCCGAATGACAAGTATAATGTCGTTCGGCGTTGTTTCATTGTCCGGTTAACCGGTATTTGTGGCAGGCTTACTGTTTTTCTTCGTCTTCCTCTTGTTGGATATCCGCAAGGGCTTCCAGTGCCGCGATGGGGTCTTCTTCTTCCTCGTCCGTACCTATCGCGGCGGCAAGGGCGTCGACACTGTCGTCGGCTTCTCCTTCATCGCCGTCGCCAGCCAGACTGGCAAGGGGATCGTCCAGGCTGGTTACCGTGTCATTGGTGGCAACCAGTTCTTCGTTCACTTCGGCAGGCGAAGTGTACATTGTGCTGGCGTAGGCTTCGGTCGGTTCGCCGTCGATCTGTACGGTCAGGACGATCGGGCCTATTGTCAATCGGTCGCCGGCACTGAGTTCGGCTTCGGTAACTCGCTCGTTGTTGACGAACGTACCGTTGGAGGATTCCGCATCTCTGACCATGAGTTTGTCGCCTTCGATTGTTAGTTCGCATTGTTTGCGGGAGCAACTTTCGATCGGGATGCGAAGGTCGCATGTACTTTCACGTCCGATAAGGGTAACTTCTTTGGTCAGAGAAAATTCCTTTTGTTGACCATCGGTCTTCATTAAGATCAGTTTAACGTCCATACGCACCTGCCTTTATTTAGAATAGGTTTCAGGAACCGGAATCGAACCATTAGCATATTGTAAAATGAAGTCGCGTTGCTGCAAGAAAAATCGGTTGGAAGTTTCAGACTCTCTCGCAACGGGCAGTTGCCCGGTAGGGGCATTATACATACATATTCCGTTTTGTCGGGCAAAATGTCGATATTGTGATTTTTATTCTCTGGTTCCTTCGAGGCCCGTTATGGAGGCGTATATCGATGCTGTTGCGGCGGAATTGCGACTTTGGCGGGACCGGCTGGGGGTGCCCCTGCGGACGATATACCTGGGCGGGGGCACGCCGACAGCATTGCCGGCGGAGTTGCTGGAGCGGCTATTGGGCGAATTAACCCGGCTGATCGGCCCAGCGGGGCAGTTCAGCATCGAGGCCAATCCCGCGACGATAACCGCCCAAATTGCCGAAGTTCTCGCCGGGGCGGGTGTGAATCGCGTTACTGTCGGCGCCCAGTCGTTCGACGCGGCGGAGTTGAAGTTGCTGGGCAGGATTCACACGCCCAGCCGGATTGCCGAGGCGTTGGAAATTCTCCGCCGGGTGGGGATTGGAAACATCGGGCTGGATTTGATATATGGCATTCCGGGCCAGTTGCCGGACGATTGGCAGCGGAGTCTCGCGGCGGCGGTTGATCTGGGCGTGGAGCATTTGAGTTGCTACGGGTTGAGTTTCGAGCCGGGCACGGAGTTGGAGGCGATGCTGGCGGCGGGGGAGATTGATGCTGTGGACGACGAGATCCAGCGGGAGATGTATTATCGAACACGCGAGATATTGGCGGCGGCGGGGTTGGAGCAGTACGAGATTTCGAATTTCGCCAAAGCCGGCTGTCAAAGCCAGCACAACCTGACGTATTGGCGGAATGAATCGTATATCGGGCTTGGCCCGTCGGCATGCAGTTATCTGGACGGGGTGCGGCGGAGCAACACGCCGGACCTGGAGGCGTATCTTACGAGCCTGCGGGACGGGCAACAGCCGCCGGCTGACAGCGAGAAGCTTACCGTTCGCCCGGCGATGGCTGAGACACTGATGCTTGGCCTGCGACTGACCGACGGTGTGGAAATCGAACGGTTTGCCCGACGGTTTGGCCTGCAGCCGGCTGAGGCATTTCCGGTTAGTTTCAAGCGGTATGAGTCGCAGGGAACCTTGGTACGGCAGGGTGGCTGTATCCGCCTGAATCCGGAGGCGTATTTTACTTCCGACGCGGTGCTGGCGGATATCATCGCCGAGGCCGGCCCGTAGCGGGATTTTGTCTTTTATCGCTGGACGGCACCGAGCCGACGCCGTACTATATCACGCATGAAACGAATCATTCCAACGGCGTTGCTTACAGTGGTATTACTCGGGGCAGTCGGCTGCATGCCGCAAAACGACGAAATCCAACCCGATGATCAGCCAGATCCGTATATGCTGCAACGGGAAAATACCAAACTGAAGAAAAAGGTCAAGAAACTCCAGACCGAGAATAAAAATCTCGTCGACCACAACGAGACGGTCAAGAAGCGGGAGAACAAACTTTCGACAAAATTGCACAATTTGAAGCGGGATTATGAGAAGCAGAAGGAAATCCATGCGCATCTCAATTCTCTGCCAGCCGAGCGGGATCGCTACATACAAGAGGTACGTGACTGCAGGATGACGATATTCCGGCTTCGCAGGGAAATCCGTCAATTAAAGGACAAGCTTGCCAAATTGCAACCTTCTCCCAAGCCCAAACCGGCACCCAAGTAGCCCGGCCTACGGAGGTGGCCCTGTTTTTATAAGTTGGGTCGCCATGATGAATCCCATGTATACTTCTGCAAGCGGAAGCATGGCACCTGACATTTTTTCCGGTTGGGTAGGCTGCCGGCGAAAATCGCGTGGTAAATTCGGTGGTTTACCACCAGTTCTGCAGGAAAAGTAGAACGGCCAGTGCGCCGGCTGCCGCCAAAGCCAGTGCCACTATAGCCAATTGGATCACAAGGCTGCTTGTTTTGCTGGGGTTTTTTTGTTTGGGGATCGAGGCGATCGGAACGTGTGAATTGCCAGTTGCAACCGGACTTCCGAATTGCCCTTGATTTGGCCTTCTGGCGGGCGTAACTTTTCTGGTTTCGGCTTGAACGGGTTTGGCCACCGGATGGCGATACGGTTTTGTGGCGGCTTCGGCGGCTATCTGCTGAGAGAGAACCTCTTCCGCCAGGTTTTCGGTTGTTGTTGGGACATCCCAATCTTCTTCCTCTTCTGCCGGCGAGTCGACCTGCTCCGGTTGGGCCTTGGTGTTCGTGTCGGCTTGCTCTTCCACAGCCTTCGGCATAGATTGGCTGGGCACACTGGGCATCTGTTGCCGGAGCAACTCTTCGATTTCCGATTCCCCGGATTCTGCCGCTTCAGAGGGCGGCTCGTGGAGTTCCGGGTCGGTCAAAAGCATGTCTATCGGGCTGTCAAATCCTTTGGTAGCCTCATCCGGTTGCTGCGGAGACTCGACGAAAACCGAACCGATGTGCCCAGGAAGCTCCATTGTCAGATCCGCGTCGGGATTTGGAATGTCCTCGGCGACGTCCTCGATTGCTTCAGAGTCGGCCTCTTCCACGGCAGCAGCTTCCTCGACGGCCTGCTGTTGCGATTCTTCGACTTCGACGGACGGTTCGGCCATGTCGGCATCCGGTTTCTGCGGAGGCTCAAGCTCCTGTGGCGGTTCCGGCGGTTGCTCGAGGGGGACTACCGGCCGCGCGGGTTTTTCAAGGGTTGTTTCCGCGTCTTGAAGTCCGTCGTCGCGATAGGTTGAATCTTTGTCCGCCTGTTTTGTCTGACGGGAAAAATGTCCGGCAGCCAACTCTTCAAAAATAGCGTCGTCAGCGGACACGGCTGTCGGTTTTTTGCGTTCTGCCATTTTTTATGAATCCTTCCCCAAGAATATACCTCTATCTTTCCTGCATATAAAATATTGTACCAATGGATGGTAAATCCCGCCACCCCCCAAGTGGATGTTTTTGCTGCGAAATTTTGTCGGAACCGGCGATGCGGCAAATTGCTAAATTTTCTCCTTTCCCCGAAAAAAACGGGAACCGGATTGTCGTTGGTGCGTCCAAAACCTCAGTAGGCAAGAGTAACGAACTTTCACAACGGCTATTATTCAAGGAGATATGACATGGCGCGAATCATGAAATCTTACGTGGCGGCGATGGTATTGGTGGGAATGCTGGCGGGTATTGCCGGCGCTCAGGGCTTTTACGTTCCGGTTACCAAGCGGATTCCCCGACCAATTCCGCGGCCCGTGCCGCCGGCGGGGCAGTGGGCGTTGAAGTATCATCACGTGGACATTCGCATTCGCGACCAGGTCGCCAGCGTTTCCAGCGACCAGAAGATACTCAACACCGGTTCGGGGATGCTGGAGGTGCAGTACATGTTTCCCGTTCCGCCCGGGGCGGCAATCGACAGCCTGACGCTGGTGGTCAACGGCAAGGAGTTTGCCGCGAAGCTGCTGCCGGCCAACGAGGCCAGGGCGATTTACGAGGATATCGTCCGCCGGCGGAAGGACCCTGCCTTGCTGGAATACGTCGGCTACGGGCTTTACAAGACCAGCGCGTTTCCGCTGGAGCCGAACAAGCCGGCCCGCATCCAGGTTACGTACAAGAGCATCTGCCGCAAAAACGGCGACGCCGTAGAAGTCTGGTATCCGCTGAGCACGGATAAATTTTCCGCGAAGGCGGCAGAGGAAATCCGCGTAACAGTGGACATCAAATCGAAGGCGGACGTTACGGCGGTCTACTCGCCCAGCCATAATCTCGACGTCAAACGCAGAGGCAACGGGCATGTCGTGGCGACATACCAGGCGAAAAACACGCTGCCGACGACGGATTTTCAGGTGTTCTACCAGGTGGCGAAGAAGGATATCGGCGCGACGCTGCTGACGCATCAGCCGGATATGCGGAAGGACGGTTACTTTCTGACGCTGGTGAGTCCCAGCCCGCGGCTGCGCGATGCGAAGGTCATGGCCAAGGATGTGGTGGTCGTGGTGGATCGTAGCGGCTCGATGAGCGGCAAGAAGATTGCCCAGGCCCGCGAGTCGGTGGAGTTCATTCTCAAGCGGCTGAACAAGGGCGACCGATTTAACGTGATTACCTACAGCGACGGCGTCGAGCCAATGTTTAACAAGCTCATGGCGGCGTCGGCGGTGAAGGTCAAGTTTGCCGTCGACGAGGTCGATCGCATCGAGGCCGGGGGCGGGACGAATATCGACGCCGCACTCGTTAAGGCGATGGGACAATGGCCGGCTGCGGAGGATAAATCCCAGGATCGGCCGAGGTATATCATCTTCCTGACCGACGGGTTGGCTACGGTCGGCAAAGTCGGCGAAAAGGATATTCTCACCGATACGAAAAAGGCCAACCACGCTGGCGTGCGGCTGTTTGCCTTTGGCGTGGGTTACGACGTGAACGTGCGGCTGCTGGACAAGCTGGCCGGTGAAAACAACGGCCGAAGCGACTACGTAAAGCCGAACGAACCCATCGAGAAGAAAATCAGCTCGCTGTACAACAAGATAAAAAATCCCGTCATGACGAATCTGTCGGTGGAGATCGGCGGCGTGCGACTCAAGGACGTGTATCCGCGAAAACTCGGCGACTTGTTCGAGGGCGACCAGATTGTCATAGCCGGCCGATTCGATCCGCGGGAACTTTTCAAAAAGAAGACGGCTTCGCCGGATGGCTTTCATACGCAGTTGCTCGTCAAGGGCATGTACCAGGGCAAGCAGCGGGTATTCGAGTATCCGGTTGTCATATCCAACCGGCTGGTCAAGAGGCGGGGCATGGAATTCGTCGAGAAAATCTGGGCGATGCGGCGGGTCGGCTACCTGATGGACCAGGTGCAACTGCACGGCCGAAACAAGGAAATTATCGACGAACTGGTCGCCCTGAGCAAGCAGTACGGCATAATGACGCCGTACACAAGCTTCCTCGCCGACGAAACCACGGTACTACATAAGCCTACGATGGTACGCGCGAGGGCCGAATCCAGCATGAAAAAGCTGAAGGAAGCCCAAACCGGCGACGCCGGCCAACGCGGGGCGATAACGCGGCAGCAGCTTAACCAGGCGGACAAAGCCCCGATGGGGACGACAAGCGCGCCTGGCGCAAAGGGTAGGAAGTCTGCTCTGACAAAGATGATCGGCAACACCAATGCCGGGGACTACGAGAGCGGCAAGGTGGAGGCCGTCGCGAATGTCCGGCAGGTCGGCAACCAGGCGATATATCGGCGGGGCAACCTGTGGGTGGCCGCCAACGCCTCGGAGTTGGATGCCAAAAAGGATGCCGCAAAGATCAAGGTAATCAAGCAGTTCAGCGATGAGTATTTCGAACTGTCCAAGGCGAACACCACCGAGGAGAATCAGGTTCTCGCCAGCCAGCAGAAGGGCGAAGAACTGATGATAACCCTCCGCGGCCAAACGTACCTGATCAAGTAGGATATGCAACTTGTTTGCATAACAGCATTCCCGCGCGGCGGCCTTCCCAGGCCGCCGCGGCACAGGTTACAAACCTGTGTCACCCACAACAAGCTGCGAAAACGTGCGGTACAAGTCTGGGCCCTGTGCAACATGTTTTTACCCGTTTTTTGTAGGCCGGGTCTTGACCCGGCGAAAAGAAGGCGACAGCCTTCTTTCATGAAAATCCCTCCGGCAACACGCTTTTGGGAAAATGTGTTTTTTGCCGCTGCTAATCTGAATGGGACGAACTTATTGCATGTGCCATGCAATTGCCGGGTCAAGACCCGGCCTACAAAAACTGTTGCTCCGCGATTGGCCGGTGGTGAAAGAATTCGTAACGAACCCCCTGGGAGGCATCCGGTCGCCTGAGAATTATACCGCTGTTGTAACATCGTGGCTGTCGCTTCGCTTCCCGCCACGGCACCCTGCAATTTGTTTGCATAACAAAAACTGCCCCGCGGATATCCTCTTTGTTACAAAGGAATCCGCGGGGCAGGGGGTTATGCCGGTTACTGTTTACTGCTGTTTTTCGTATGGCCACATCACGATGCCGCCGTCCATTACCCGGACATTCTCGAATCCGGCGGCTTTGAGAATCAACGCAGCCTCGTAGCCTCGCAGGGAAATTTTGCAGAAGGCGATGACTTCTTTGCCCTTCGGCAGTTCGTCCAGTCGGCCTCGCAAGGCTCCCAGCGGGATATGCGTGCTGCCGGCCAGTCGTACTTGCTCGTATTCGCCCGGGCTGCGTACGTCGAGGAAGACGAAGTCTTTCCCGTTGGCCTGCATTTGATGGACTTCCATCGGCGAGACGCCGACCATCAAGCCGTCCAGCTTATTCCTGGCGACGTTGGCAGCCGTGATGATGTTGTCCATCGCCGGGGAGAACGGAGGAGCGTAGCAGATATCCACATTGGCAAGTTGGTCTACGGTCATCCCGGCGGTGATACCCATCGCCACGATGTCGACTCGCCTGTCGCCCACGCCCGGGCCTGTTGCCTGTGCGCCGAGCAGCTTGCGGGTTTTGGCGTCCACCACGAGCTTCAGCAGCAGCGGCTTGGCGTCGGGCATGAAGTGGGCCTTGTCCGGTGCCGGTGCCAGAACGCTAACCACGTCGTAGCCCGCCTCGCGTGCGTCGGTTTCGGTCAGGCCGGTCCTGGCGACGCAGTAGTCGAACACCTTGCAAACGGTGCTGCCCAGCACGCCGGGGAAGCGGTCGTCTCCGCCGCAGATATTCACCGCCGCAACACGGCCGTGCTTGTTGGCTGTGGAACCCAGCGGCACATAGCAGCTCTTGCCCGTAACCAGATCGACGGACTCGACGCAGTCGCCGCCGGCGTAAATGTCCGGGTCGCTGGTGCACATGTGATCGTCGACCTTGATCGCTCCGGTTTCGCCGATGTCCAGGCCGGCGTCTTTGGCCAGGCCGACGTTCGGACGGACGCCGATCGCCATGACCACCATGTCCGCCGGTAGCGTGCCTTTGTCGGTTACGACGGCTGATACTTTGCCGTCGCCTTCGAAGGCTTCGACTTTCGTAGAGGTCATGACCTTCACGCCGTGGGATTCCATATGTTGTTCGGCGAGCCGGGCGAGTTCCCAGTCCATCATCCCGAGGGATTGGGGCAGCATCTCGACAATCGTAACGCGGCAGCCTCGCTGGGCCATCGCTTCGGTAACTTCCACGCCGATCAGGCCGCCGCCGACAATGACTACGTCCTTGGCTTTATTCTCGGCAAGGAGAGCCTTGATGCCCTCGGCGTCATCAACGCCGTGGAGGCTGAAGATATTGTCCAGTTTCACGTTGGGAATCGGCGGCACGACGGGCGATGCGCCTGTAGCCAGCATCAGTTTGTCGTAGTCCAGCCAGCTTTCCTGCCCGTCAGCCAGATTGCGGATACGCACGCGCTTGGCGGAGCGATCTATTTCCATCGCCTCGGTGCGGTTCATCACGTGCACATTCTTGACCTTCTGGAAGAACACCGGGTCGCGGACAACACCGACGGGGGTTGACATGAGTTCCTTCTGCTCTTTGACGACGCCGGAGATGTAGTAGGGCAGGCCGCATCCGGCATAGGAGAGAAACTCGTCTTTTTCGACGACGGTAACGTCGGCTTCGGGCATGAGGCGGATAATCTTGGAGGCGACCTTCGGGCCGGCTGCTACTCCGCCAATAACGACAAACTTCGGTGGCTGGGACATTGTTTACCTCTTTCTTTATAGGATAATGGGACTATTTTCTTTACGGGCTAATGGGATTATTCATTCAAATCATCTATCGCTTTACGGACAAGTTTGGCGTACATCCAGGCTGGGCCGCCCCCGAGCAGGCAGGCTACGAACGACGCCTCCATGATCTCGTCTTTCGTCGCACCGGCGTCTATAGCCGCCTTGACGTGGAAAGCGATGCAGTAGGTACACTGTTTCACGACGGCAACGGCTATGGCGATTAATTCCTTGGTCTTGACGGGTAGAGCGCCTTGTTTCATGGCGGCATCGTCAAACGCGACAAGGCCTTTGATGAATTCGGGATACTCTCTGGCGACCTGCCCCGACAACTTCCGGGTATCCGCCAACATCTGCTTCATATTTTCCATGTGATGAATCCTTCCAGGGAACTGCA
>JAIORC010000176.1 GCA_021108335.1 Phycisphaerae bacterium | reverse complement strand
AAGGGCTAACGGCAGGCCGAGCAGAAGCAGCGTCATCGTCGCCGGTTCGGGGGTAAACGTTACCTGGTCGATTGAGCCTTTGAAATATCTATCTATTCTGTCCCCTTGAGTACCGATATACAAATCGGTATCTCCAGTCACATCAGTTTGGGTGAAATTCAACTCCGTATCGGTGTCAACCTGTGTCAAACTGGTTCCTGTACCGAAGTACAACGTTGTCGTTGCCGCGTTGCCGGTGGGATTCGAAAGTTTAAAACCGACGTGATACCATGCGTCCGGGTCCCAGTCAGCGGCTATGATATCGTATTCGCTTTGAAAGCCTCTGAAACCGGCACCGGCGACATTCCAGGTTCGAATATTAAGCTTATAAAAGGCTTCGTCATGGCCGTCGTCATCGACGTCGGCGGCGTACTCAACTAGCCCCAACCTCCAATTACTGTAACAACTCACGCCAAATCTCATCCTGGTGGCGATAAAATTCGTACCGTAATCTACCGATGGGTCGTCGACTTTGATGTAACAATCCACCCCGATATACGATCCATTAACATTCAGGATATCGTCGTACGGGATTGTAACATTTCGTCCACCAGTAAAACCGCTGTACGCGCCATTGGTTGTGCCGTCATAACCGGTTACTTTCGTCAGCGGGTTCACCTTGACCGCGCCATCGAGGGTGTCGCCGGCAGTTCCGGTGTTATCGACAAGTGAATCGACAGCCGTCCCGGCACCGTCGAATGTCCATATCCCCACAGCCGCCCGCGCCGACGAAACCGTGGCAACCATCGCCAACATCGTCATGATTACAATTGTTTTCTTCATGTTTCTACTCCTTGTGTTAGAATTATTCCAAACATCAAAGTTTTCTTTTGGCTTCGTTACTCCCGAAGCATTCCACTGTTTCCAATAATCAATTCTGCTCTGCTCCTTTCTCTTAAAATTCCCTTAACTCCGTTTCTGTTCTATTCTTTTCCGTTGGTTTATAGTCTTCGGACGGATTCCCTTTCCACGATTTTGCCTCGCGTGGAAATTTTGCGGTAACTTTCCTTGGGTTTTTGTATCCGATCAAGAAGCTGCTTGACGGCAAGTTTGCCGAGTTCGACGGCTTCTATGTCTACAGACGTGAGTTTGGGCCTCAGCGCTTCGCAGTAACTCGTATCATTGTCATATCCGATGACGCTGACGTCATCGGGCACCTTCAGGCCGCGTTCGGCCAGGGCATGGTAAATCGCGCTGCAGAAATAGTCGTTGCTGATGATTGCCGTCGGCGGCTCCGAAAGCGACCAGAGGTTTTCGATTGCCCAACTGAAATCCAGTTCCTGCGAGGTGTCTTCAAAGGGGATGTCTCGGGTCTGGATCAACCCCTCGTCCGCGTCAAGGCCAAGCTCATCTACCGCGCGTCGATAACCCAGGAGCTTGGTATGAAAACTCGGCAAGTCCACGAACGCGATGCGGCGGTGCCCCAGCGACGCAAGATATGCAACGCAATCGTGGGTTCCCGATTCATAATCGACCATTACGCAATCACTGTCCGGCGACGTGGACGGGGGGTTAAGGATTATCTTTGGATATCGGTTCAGCCATTGCTTGCCGATTTCGCTACTCGGACGTTTCTTGATAATTACGCCGTCAATTTCCCCGTCGAGGAGGACTTGCGGAATCGTACCGTCGCCGGATTCTTCGTTCCATGTAACAAAAATGCACTTTCGACCTGCCGCATCGATTGCCTGTTGAACGCCGTGGATGTACTGCATCATGTAGGCCGTGTGCGCGATATGATCGGGACAGTTGATAAGCATCACAGCGATCTGGCCGGTCTGCCGCTCTGTTGGATTCGTTCGCAGGCCACGAGCCAATAGATTAGGCCGATAGTCCAACTCCGCCATCGCCGCCAAAACTCGTTGCTTGTGATCCTGGCCAACGTCCGGCTTGCTGTTGAGGACACGTGAAACTGTACTTGTTGAAACCGCGGCCTTCTTCGCTATGTCGCTTATAGTAATGCTCATGGTTCCTCGCTGATATATCGATACATATATCGATTCGCCATTTATAATAACACATATTGGGGCTTTGTCAATAAGGTTTTTCTCCCAAACGGTGTTTTTTTGCAATAACGGTGCAATAACGGGGACAGATACTGTTTTTTTGCCATATTTGTCGCAATTGGCTATACATACAGCATCAGGCCTCGGAGCCCCGCAGGCTGCGAGCCTGTCGGGCTGGGGATGATGGGTTCCATAACGTTTTGCCTTGACCTGAGGCTGCCCCCACCGAGTATCTCCACGTATCGGCCCCAACGTTGACCGATTTTGCCGCCGAACGTCGTCCTTTTTTCAGGCTGCCAAGCCATCTAAACACTTGTGAGTTGGACATATGTCTGATATAGTACCACAAGAAGATTCCCGTGGCGTAAGTCGATATATTTTTCGCATCGGCAGTGGTGGAAGTTGCGAGAAGATTCTCAATCAGAAACGGAGCTTGTGGAAATGAGGCGATCGCTTGCCATCCTGACAGTGCTGTGTCTTACAGTATCGGGCGCTCGTGCTGTAACATCCACTCCCGCCACAGGCAGCAGCGTTTCAACATTTACTCTCGCCCCCAAAGCAGCCCCGGCATCCAAGGCAAAAACATCCGCCATTGAAAAAAATCGGAAAAAGAAAATCGGGCAACCCGCCGACGCCCAACCGGTCAAAACCGTTCATTTCAACGTCCACGCCAACCGGTTGAAGCTGGCCCGGCGAATCGCAAACCGCGCTGAGGCGGAATTGCAGAGAGTTTGCGAAAACCTGACCATCAATGAATCCATCCTCGCCTCTCGCGTCGATATCTTCATTTGGCCGAACCGCCGGCAATATTTGACCTATGCGCCCGATGCCCCGCCTCACTCAACCGGCTGCACCACCGAGCAGATTACCCCAGAGGGATATAGGATCCACCGCATCGACCTGCTGCGGAATGAACGCCAGGACGCCACTCTCGGCGAACTGCTCAAACGCATTCTGCCGCACGAAATATGCCACATCATGCTGCGGGAATATTTCGCGGCCCAGCCCGTAGCACCCCCCAAGACAAAAAAAACCGGCAAAAGCGGCGATGCTACTACCCCCAGGTGCCCCCTTGCACTACATGAAGGCCTGGCCATGCTGGCTGAGCGCGGCGTCGATAACTTCCGCGTGGAACTCGCCGCCGCCGCGATTGCCGCAAAACAGGATACCCCCCTGCCCAAACTCCTGGGCCATGATACTTACAATCAGGTGTCCTCGCTGGCGCTATTCTATGCCGAAAGCTACAGCTTCGCAGAATTCCTCCGGGGCAAACTTTCCGACGAGCAATTCAGCGACTTCCTCGCCGAACTCCGCCGGGGTTCCAAAATGGATGTCGCAATCAGCCGGGCAATGGCCCTGCCGCACGAAAAAGACTTCCTGCTGAAGCTCTCCAAGGCGTGGAAAAAATACGCGGCACTACAGGGAAAAATCCTGCGATCGCTGAAAAAATCCGAAACCAAGCCGAAAACCGCCACCAAAAACAGCAACACCGCAGCAGTTACAAAAACACCCCCCGCCCAACGCAGCTGACATTCCATCCGAATTCCCTCACCGCAAGCCAGCCGCGAAGCCACCGTTTTGGGTAGGCCGGGTCTTAACCCGGCAATTGCATGGCACATGCAACAAGTTCGCCCCATTCGGATTAGCAGCGGTGAAAAAACACGTTTTCCCAAGGATGTGTTATCGGAGGGGGGTTTCATGTAAGAAGGCTGTCGCCTTCTTATCGCCGGGTCAAAACCCGGCCTACAAAAAAACGGGTAAAAACAGGAACCAGGAGCCGGATGCGATGTGCCTTTTACTTCCCGCCGGTCAGCAGATTCATCGCTTCGTTTCGTGTGGCAAGGTTTGTGCGGAACAGGCCCCGCATCGCCGACGTAACCATTACCGAACCGGGCTTTTTCACCCCGCGAATGGTCATACAGGTGTGGTTGGCTTCGAGAATGACCGCCGCTCCCTTGGCCTGGAGCTTCTTCATCAGCAGGTCGGCAATCTGGCTGGTCAGCCGCTCCTGCAATTGAGGCCGACGGGCAAACGCCTCCACCACCCGCGCCAGCTTGCTCAGCCCGACCACCTTACCGTCCGGCAAATAGGCAATGTGGGCCTTGCCCATAAACGGCAGCAGGTGATGCTCGCACATCGAATAAAACGGGATGTCCCGCAAGACGACCATCTCGTCGTACTGCTCGTCGAAATTGACCTCCAGGTACTTGGCTGGGTCTTCGTCAAGCCCGGCGAACAACTCGCCGTACATTCGCGCGACCCGCTCGGGCGTGGCGAGAAGCCCCTGGCGGCTGGCATCTTCCCCAACTGCCTGGAGAATGGTCAACACAGCCTGCTCGATTTTTTCTTTATTCTCAGCGGACATTTCCTTTTGCATGGCCCCTTTATATTCTCCCGCAGCGCACAGGTCAATTATCAAAAGCCGTTGATTTGCCCGATTGCCCAGTCGATTTCTTCGTCCAGCCCTCCCTGCCGGCTTCGGAGTTCATCCAGCAGCCCCAGCAACGAGGCGTCTTTGCCGTTGCCAGCCGCCAGCACGGCGTTGCGGTGAAACATCCACAGCGTCGCCCGTCGCATCGCCCTGCCGCGGGTGGCTGCGTCCCAATCCGCCTCTGTCCACCGGAGAATATCTTCAATCGTCAGCGGCGGTTCACCCGGCGGCGCGAGCAATTCCGGATCGCCCGGCGGGACGGAGTCGTTATGCGGGCAGAGGCTCTGGCAGCGGTCGCAGCCGAAGACGCTATTGCCGAACTGCGGCCATAATTCACGGGGGATAGCCCCGCGATTTTCAATGGTGTGATAGCTGATGCACTTGCGAGCGTCGAGCGTGCCCTCGGCTGCCAGCGCTCCGGTCGGGCAGACGGACAGGCAGGCGGTACAGTCTCCGCAGGCGGCTTCGACGGGCTCGCCGGGACGCAGCGGCAGATTGCAGACGATCTCCGCCAGCAGCACCGCATTGCCGAATCCGGGTACGACGAGCATGCCGTTTCGCCCGATCCAGCCAAGCCCCGATTCCGCCGCCAGGCTGCGCTCCGCCACCGGCGCAGTGTCCACAAACGCCCTGCCGGCAAAGTCCGGGGCGATTCGCAGAATCCGGTCGCACAGATCATGTGCCCGTTTCTTGAGCACCTTGTGATAGTCCCGGCCGCGGGCATACCGCCCAACGAACGCAGCCCTGCCGTCGACGGGCAGTGAGCAAACCGGCATGTACCCGACTGCCAGGCAGATCACACTGCGGGCGTCTTCCACAAGCGATTTGGGATTGACGCGCTTATCGACGTTCGCCGCGAGATAGTTCATCTCCGCGGCAAAGCCCGACTCGACCCACTGCCGAAACGCCGCCGCGCCGGCTATCGGACCGGCCGGGGCAATCGCCGCCCGCACAAAGCCGCTCTCCAGCGCCAGAGACTTGACAGCCGCGGTTAGTCCATCATCAAAACTCATCCGATTTCACTACTCGATAACAATTAAATTCACTCCGTAGGTTATGCAACTTGTTGCATAACAATTTCCCGGTACGCCTCCCCGTAATTCCCGTTATGCAGCAAGCTGCATAACCTACGCGATATAGTTTCTCCCCCAATGGCTGAATGCTCAAGTATTTTTGGGCGATTTGAGTTTCTTTGCCCCGTCAACCTGGAGGAGATTGTTTTTGGCGAATCGCAGGGTTTTGTAGATGTGGTTTGTCCAGTAGGCCCAGTTGTGCCCACCGCGGAATTCGTCGTATTGGTGCGGAATACCCAGCTTTTCCAGATGCTCGTGGAAATCATGATTGGCTGAAAGCAATTCGTCGTTGTTCCCGCAATCGAAACGAATTGCCAACGGGTTGGGGCTATTGGCTGCACGGGTCGCCAGGTTCCATAGGCTGTATTCACCACTTGGAGAGACTGCCCTGGCATATTCGTTGATCTCGTGCCGGTCTTCGCGGATTCGATCTTCATGGGCAAAACCCAGCGCACCGGAATGACTCGATACGGCGGAAAAAATATCCGGGTGCCGCAAACCCAGCATTATCGCCCCATAGCCGCCCATGCTCAACCCGGCAATTGCACGCCCCCAACGCGAGCGAATGGTCGAAAACGTCTTATCGACGAACGCCACAACATCGCGGACGATATGATCTTCATAGGCCAGCCCGCCGGGTCTGGAGTCGTTGCAGTACCAGCTCCTGCCGGCATCGGGCATGACGACGATCAGCGATTCATCATAGCAGAATCGTTCCAGTCCGGTCTGCCTAGCCCAGGCGGTGTGGTTGTCGCTGAGACCGTGCAACAGGTAAAGAACCGCGAAAGGCCCCTTGCCCTTCTCCGGCAGAATGATATTCATACTCGAAGTCTTCTGAATACTCTCGCCATAAAACTGCAACGTACAAAACGCCATAATCATCCTTTCCCATACCGATGCGCACACTTGTTCGTACTTATATGAATCGGCCTGTTTACGGTTGGAAGTTAAACGATTACACGAATACAGCGTTGACCGTTGGACTTTTATGCCTGGGCCAATACCGATTCCGCCGCTTGTGCGCCAATGGTATCGGCTTCTTTTTTGAGTTTCCCTTTGGCGAACTTTTTGGACAGGGAGAAGTGTTTTGTCGGTTTCGACTGGAAAAGTATCTCGCCTTCCATTTCGAGAACGCTCTTTGACGAAAGTTTCCATCCACCGCCTTTGTCGGCATTGGCACGAACAACACGAACGACAACGGCATCGGAACATTCCGGCGTCCACGGGCAGACTTCCACGTCGAATTTATTCCGGAGTGTATTTGCCATGCCTTCGACTACACTGAGCACCAGTTCGGTTTTATCGATCTTCGCCTGAAGAACTTCGGATTCCAGCGAGATACACACGCGGTATGACGGCAGGCCCGGACTTCGTAGCGAATTCGGCAACTGTATCCACCACTGGCCTTTATGCGCGGGGGCAGAAAGGACGGTGGAGGCCGGTACGTCTTCCATCTTCGCCGCCGCTTCCGTGGCGACTGCAGCTTCCTGCGGTTCGGCTTCCGTTTCCGCGGCGGCTTCGGCGACCGCTTCGGCAGGCTCGGCAGGCGGCTGTTCGGAGGCGTACTCTTTTTCGGCTTCGGCGGCTTCGGTGATTGTAAGCTCTTCCGGTTCCGGCGATTCAGCGACGACTTGCTCTTCCTGCGGTTCGTCGTGCGGTGCCAGTTTCGCGATAAGAGAGGCCACGTCGTCCTGCCCGCTTAAGGCGGGAGCTTCTTCTTTAATCTCCGCCTGGGGTTGCTCTTCCGTTTCCACGGCTTCGGTTTCCGCGGCAGCTTCGGTTTGGTCCTGATCAGCCACGGCAGCTGCTTCTGTTTCGGCTGCGGCGGCGGGGGCTTCTTCCTGGTCTTGTTTGGCGGGTTGCTTTTTGCCGCCCATGAAATTCTGCATGACCATGGCGGCAGCTTGTCGTGCGGCTTCTTCGGCGGCCTGTCTTGCATTCTGTTCGGCGGCCTTTTGTTCTTCCAGTTCGGATTTGAGTTTTTCAGCGGCTTCCACGGCGGCAGCTTCCGCTACGTGGCGGGCTTCTTCCTCTTCGGCGGCGCGTTTTGCGGCGGCGTCTGCCTGGGCCTGGAGTTTCTGGAGTTCTTCGGCTGCCTGCCGCGCAGCTTCTGCGGTAGCTTCTGTGGCTTGCTGTTCGGCGAGGGCCTTTGATTCTTTTTCGGCTTGGAGTTTTGCGGCGGCTTCTTCGGCGGCCTGTATGGCGACTTGTCGTGCGGACTCCCCTTCTTCGGCGCGTTTGGCGGCGGCATCGGCTTCGGTCTGGAGGCGATCGCGTGCATCCTGCGCCTGGCGAGCCGCTTCTTCGGCGGCTTGACGTGCTTCGCGTTCGGCAGCAGTTTGTGCTTTCTGTTCGCGTTCGATGCGTGCAGCTGTCGAGACGGCGGCATCTTCGGCGGCGTGTCGTGCGGCTTCTTCGGCAGTGGCTCGTTCCGCAGCAGCGGCAGCTTCGGCGCGAAGGCGTTCAAGGTCTTCCTGTGCCTGGCGGGCGGCAGCTTCGGCAGCTTCGCGGGCTTCCCGTTCGGTGGCGGCCTGCGCTTCTTTTTCCAACTCGAAACTTTCGGCGGCTTCGGCGGCGGCCTGTTCGGCGGCAAGGCGGGCGGCTTGTTCATCTTCGGCACGTTTGGCGGCAACGGCGGCTTCGCTGCGGAGACGTTCGAGTTCTTCCCGGGCTTTCTGGGAGGCTTCTTCGGCGGCGGCGCGCTTGGCGGCAGACAGTGTTTCTTTTTCCAGTTCCAGTTGCTCGGCGGCTTTTGCGGCTTCGGCGGCGGCAGCTTCGGCAACACGGCGAGCTTCTTCTTCTTCCGCAGCCCGTTTTGTAATTTCGACGGCTTCGGCTCGCAGGCGTTCGAGTTCCACCCCTGCCTCTTTGGTTGCTTTGGCGGCGGCTTGCTTGGCGGCTTCTTCAGCAGCGGCCTGTGCTTCTTTTGCGGATTCGAGCTTGGAAGCGGCATGGCGGGCTTTTTCCTCCGCGGCGATACGAGCGGCTTCCTCGTATTCGAGTCGTTTGCTGGCTGCATCGGCTTCAGCGTGGAGGAGGGAGAGATCTCCCTGTGCGTCCTTGAGTTCTTTTTCCGCGGCTTGTTTGACTTCGGCCAATGCTGCCTCGCGTGCGGTCTGTTCTTCTTCGGCGCGCTTTGCGGCTTCGGCGGCGGCGGTTTCGGCGGCCTGTCGGGCGGCTTGCTCTTCTTCGACCTGTTTGGCGGCAGCTTCGGCCTGGAGGCGGAGGTTATCGAGTTCTTTCTGGGCTTCGACGGAGGCTTCGGCGGCGGCGAGTTTTGCCTGCTCTTCGGCTTGGGCCTGGGCTTCCTTTTCGGCTTCCAGGCGTGCGGAGGCTTCGGCGGCGGCTTCTTCGGCGGCGTAACGTGCGGCTTCTTCTTCAGCGGCACGTTGGGTGGCGGCTTCGGCTTGGGCTCGCAGTCGGTCGAGTTCTTCTTTTGTCTTGCTGACGGTTTCTTCGGCGGCCTGGCGAATTTCCTGTTCGGTTGCAGCCAGTGCTTCTTTTTCGAGCAGGAGTTTTTCCGCGGCTTCGGCAGCGGCGGCTTCTGCAGCACGGCGGGCGGTTTCTTCTTCTTCGGCCCGTTTGGCGGCTTCGTCGGCTTGTACCTGTAGTCTCCGGAGTTCTTCCTGGGCCTGGAATGCGGCGGATTCGGCGACCTGCCGTGCCTGGTGATCTGCTTCGGCCTGTGCTTCCTTTTCGGCTTCCAGGCGTGCGGCGGCTTCGGAGGCGGCTTCGGAGGCGGCGTGTCGGGCGGTTTCTTCGGCTTCGGCGCGTTTGGTGGCTTCTTCGGCCTGGGCACGCAGCCGGTCGAGTTCTTCCTGTGCCTGCTGTGCGGCCTGTTCGGCAGCTTGCTTGGCTTCGGCTTTTGCCGAGGCAACCGCTTCTTTTTCGGCTTGGAGTTTCGCGGCGGCTTCCTCGGCGGCGGTTTCAGCAGCCTGCCGAGCGGATAGTTCTTCTTTGGCGCGTTTGGCGGCTTCTTCGGCTTGTGTTCGCAAGCGTTCGAGTTCTTCCTGGGCCTGCCGTGCTGTTTCTTCGGCGGCGGCTCGGGCTTCGTCCTGGGTTTCTGCCTGGGCTTGTTTTTCCTGTTCGAGTCGCTCCGCGGCTTCGCGGGCGGCCTGTTCGGCGGCCTGGCGGGCGGATAGTTCTTCCTCGGCCCGGCGGCTGGCTGCCTCGGCCTGAGTTCGCAGGTGCCCCAATTCTTCTTCCGCCTGTTGGGCTGCCTGCTGTGCGGCCAATCTCACTTCCTGCTGGGCTGTGAAGAGGGCTTTCTTTTCGGCTTCCAGACGGAAGGCTGCTTCGGAAGCGGCATGTTCGGCGGCTTCGCGTGCGGCTTCGACTTCGGCGATTCGTTTTTCGGAGGATTTTGCCTGGGTTCGCAGGCGTTCGAGTTCATCCCGGAGTTGGTGGGCGGCTTCGTTGGAGGCCTTGCTGTCTTTCTGCCCCTTCATCGCCATGACCTGTTTTTCCAGTTCGAGGCGAGAGGCGGCTTCGGCGGCGGCTTCTTCGGCGGCGCAGCGGGCGGATTTCTCCTCAGCGGCCAGTCTGGCGGCTTCATCGGCTTTGGCTTGCAGGAGTTCCAGTTCTTTTTGAGTTTCGGCAGCGGCTTCGGCAGCGGCGGCTTCGGCTTCCTCGGCGGCAGCGGTTTGGGCGAGTTGTTCCGACTCCAACTTTTCGGATACCTCGGCGGCGGCGACTTCGGCAGCACGGCGGGCGGCTTCCTCTTTTTCCGCGCGTTTATTGGCTTCGGCAGCCTCGGCACGGAGGCGATCGAGTTCTTCCCGTGCTTTATGGGAGGCGGCTTCGATGGCCTTCTGTGCTTCCTGCTCGGCCTGGAGTTGGGACTGGAGTTGGGCTTCTTTTTCCGCCTGGAGTTTTTCGGCGGCTTTGGCGGCTTCGACTTCGGCAGCCTGGCGGGCCTGGCGTTCTTCTTCGGCTTGTTTGGCGGCTTCGGCGGCTTCGGCACGGAGGCGGTCGAGTTCCTCTTGTGCTTTGTGTGCTTCGGCTTCTTCGGCGGCGGTTTGCGTCTGGAGTATTTCGGCGGCGTCTTCGGCAGCTTTGCGGGCGGCTTCCTCTTCCTCGGCGCGTTTGGCGGCGTTGACGGCTTCATTGCGAAGGCGTTCGAGTTCGGCCTTTGCCTGCTTGGCAGCTTCTTCGGCAGCCTGGCGAACTTCCTGCTCGGCGCTGGTGAAGGTTTCTTTTTCGGCTTCGAGTTTCC
>JAIORC010000126.1 GCA_021108335.1 Phycisphaerae bacterium | reverse complement strand
TCATGGCCATCGGCTTCGCCGCTGACCATGCCACCCGACATTTTTTTCTGGGCCAATCATGGCGACCCCTGCGGTGTCGCCACGCCACCCGACTGTAGAGTGGGTGCTTGCACCCACGCGTTACGGCTACAGGTTACAAACCCGTGCCACCCAATAATAATTTAATGCGTTTCCCGGATATCTTCCAGCAGTTTCGCCCGAGTCTCGTCGCTCCGCAAGTCTATCGTATCGCAATCTACACGGAGCAGTTCGCAGCCGTCCGGCGGCTCGACTTGCCGATGCGCGTCGCGCAGCGCCCGGATGAAATCTTCGGTAAAGGCGGCCTCGTACTGCCGGCCGCGGGCGGCGATTCGCTCCATCAGCGTTTTAACCGACGCGTCGAGGTGAATCATCACAGCCGGCTGAACGATTGTCCTGTCAATCCGCCCGGCGACGAAATTATACGTCTGCAATTCTTCGCCGCGAAGTTTTATCTTCGCGAAGAGTCGATCCTGGCAGTATCCGTAATCCGTTATCACCAGCCCCGCCGCCGGCCAGGTCGCCCGGCTGAGTTGGCCGGCCCGGCTGAGCAGGAAATATAACTGGCTGGGCAGGGACAGCTCGTCCCGCCCGGTAAAACTCTCCGCCATGAACGGATTGCCCGCGTAATCTTCCCGCAGGATATCCGCCGGCAACTCCGCCGCCAGATACTCAGCCAGCGTGGTTTTGCCCACGCCCACAGGCCCAATGATACTCAACAGCGTCGCGCTCATAGCCGGCTCCGCAACTCAGCCAGCATATCCGCCGCGGTTTTATGCGTTACCGGATGCCTCGCATTCGGGGCGATTTCGCACAGTGGCCCAAGCACGAACTCCCGCTCGGTAAGCCGCGGATGCGGTATCGTCAATTCCGGTGTATCCATTATCACGTAATCCATCAGCAATATATCCAGGTCGCAGGTGCGCGGGCCCCAGCGCAGCTCGGCTTGCCGGTTTCTGCCAAGAGCAGCCTCGATTTCCTGCAACGCCGCCAGCAGGGCTTCGGGGCAAAGGCTCGTTTCCAGTTCCGCCACACCGTTGAGGTAATCCGGCTGATCCCCAGGCCCGCCAACGGGAGCGGTCTCGATAAGGCCGGACACGCGCTTCAGCGTAATTCCCTCACGCCGCCGCAGCATATCCAGGGCCTTGCGCAGTATCTCGGCTTTGTTGCCGATATTACTACCCAACGCAATGTAAACCGTCTGTCGCATTTTGTTCACCTTGGCTGCCCACACTATCTTGCGTTTTCCGGGAAATCGTCCGGTTCGACCGGTACGACTTCCAGCCGGTCTATCGCTACGCGGACGAACTTGCCCACCAGGCCTTCGTCGGTCGCCCAGTTGGGGTCTTCCATTTTAAGCAGGCCGAAATGGATTACCACGGGCATTACCTGCTCGACGCGGCCGAAACCTATATACGACCAGCCACGCTCCGGCTCGAGAATGACCTTGTGCGACGGGTTTTCCAGGACGGCCTGGTCCCACGGAACCGCCTCCGTCGTCGTGTAGCGGAATCGCACCTTCTCCAGCAGCCCCGGCTGGCACCGCTGGCCGGCTGTGGACACGCCGTCGCAGACATTCAACAGGGCACCGTCGACCCACACTTCAGCCGACCGGCCAAGCCCTTCGGTATGTTCCATCCGCACTTCTTTCATCAATCACACTCGTTTTCAGACAAAAAACGCCCAGCCGCGGCAACTCCCGCCATGGCAAAAAATGATTCTACTCTTGTAATTCGCTTTCCGAAAGCCCATAATCTTGGGTTCGTGTCATTTGATGATAGTCATTTGAAAAGTGAAGAACATTTTATTTAAGTATTAAGTATGTTTTTCGGATTCAGCCGTTGTGGATATCGATGCGGTGGAATCCGGTTGGCATAGACGGGAATTGAGGATATTCATGGGACCGACCCTATCGGCCTTGGTGGGCTTACAATCGATCGAGCGTGATTTGTCGAAACTTCGGCGGCGGCAGCGGGTCAAACGCAATGCCGTTGCCATCCATGAATCGCGAATTGCCGAGCATACCGAACAGCGCAACGCCCTCCACGACGCCTGCATGGAAAAGCGAAAACAAGCGGACGGATTCGAGTTGAACCTCCGCGAGGCGGAAGATCGCATAAGCACACTGCGGGTCGCGCTTAACTCCGCCAAAACCAACAAGGAATATGCCGCCCTCCTGACCGAGATCAATACTCACAAGGCCGACAACGCCAGGCAGGAAGAAGAAGGCCTGAAGATCATCACCGAGGTTGACGAGATCAAGGCCCAGATCGAGGAAATCGACAAGCAGATAGCCGATGAGCAGAAGCTCCTCGAGGACATCAAGGCCTCCAACGCCGAAGAGCTTGACAAGCTGGACAAGATGATCGCCGAGCTTATGGCCAAACGTGTCGACGCCGCAAAGGCGATTCCCACCGAAACGTTGACAATATTCGAACGTCTCGCGACACAGTACGACGGCGAAGCGATGGCGGACGTCGAGCAGACAGGCCGGGGGCCTCACTACACCTACACGTGCGGGGGATGCTTCATGAGCCTCAACGCCGAACACGCCAACGCACTCCGCTCGAAAGACCAGATCCGCCAGTGCGACAACTGCCAGCGGATTCTCTACATAACCAATATGCACGACGAGTAGATTCCCAGGTTCAGCCCGGGCCTCTGCCGGCTTGCGACAAATACCGTGATATTACGAGGGCATATTCAATGCGTGTAATTATTAACATTGACGGCGGGTCGCGGGGCAATCCAGGCCCAGCCGGGGCAGGAGTGGTCATCAAGTCGGCTGACGACGGTACGATTCTCCACGAGGCAGGTGTTTTTATCGGCAGGGCGACAAATAACGTCGCCGAATACAACGGCCTGCTGGAAGGGCTGAAGCGAGCGGCTGATCTTGGCGCCGCCGAAGTGGAAGTCCTCAGCGATTCCGAACTTATGGTCATGCAAATGATAGGCCGATACCGCGTGAAAAACGCCGGCTTAAAGCCCCTCTTCGAAGAAGCGAACGCCCTGGTAACCGAATTCAAAAAATTCGAAATCCGCCACGTCCGCCGCGAGCAAAACAAGCAAGCCGACGCAATGGCAAACAGGGCAATGGACCTCAAACGCACAATCGAAAATTAATTTCAAATAATTCAAATAACAGTTAGTCTGCCCGGACAATATTGTAGCCCAATCCAGATGTTTGGGTGGCATGGCGACACCGCAGGGGTCGCCATGATGAATGCGAAACATGCTTCTGCAAGCAGAAGCATGGCACCCGACACTCGGTTGTCTGTAGGGTGGGTGCTTGCACCCACGCGGTTTTTGAGCCGCCTGAAAACAAGAGCAAGGCGCGACGAGCGGTATGACACCAGTCATTGGGCATTAGACATTAGTCATTGGTTTTTATAGGATGTGCCCGTGGGTTTGTTCCCGGAATATTTCATTCAGCAGGTATTGCAGGCGACGGACATTGTTGACCTGGTGGGGCGGTATGTCGCTTTGCAGCAGAAAGGCCGGGAGTTCGTGGGGCTTTGCCCGTTTCACGACGACCATAAGCCGTCGATGCGGGTCTCGCCGGCCAAGCAGATTTACAAATGTTTCTCTTGCGGGGCCGGGGGCAACTCGCTGCAATTCGTGATGAACTTCGAGAAGCTCACCTTTCCCGAGGCTGTGCGAAGCCTTGCCGGACAGGCCAATATCCCGCTGCCGACGGACACCGAGGCTGTGCCGCAGCAGCGCGGCATGAGCAAAAACGACCTTGCCGGAGCGGTGGAGGTTGCGGCAAAGTTCTATCAGCAGCAGCTTTACGAGCCAGCCGGCGCCGCTGCCCTTGAATACGTCCGCTCGCGTGGCCTGTCGGAAGAATCCATCGAGCGGTTCGGCCTCGGCTATGCCCCGGAGTCGTGGGACTCGATTGCCCGGATCGGGCGGCAGAGCGGCTATAACGAGGAGCAGTTGGTCGCGGCTGGGCTTGTCAAGCGGCGGGAATCCGGTGGCTGTTTCGATTACTTCCGCAACCGCCTGATATTTCCGATTCACGACCAGACGGGGCGAGTGGTAGCCTTCGGCGGGCGGGCGTTGGCAGCAGACGAAAAGGCGAAATATCTCAACAGCCCGGAGAGCGCGCTGTTCGACAAATCCTCGTTAGTCTACGGCCTGCAGTTCGCACGCGAGGCCATCGTCAAATCCACCCGTGCGGTCGTGGTCGAGGGATACTTCGACGTGCTGCTGCCGATCCAGGCGGGCGTGGCGAACGTGGTGGCGACATTGGGCACGGCGCTAACCGATCGCCACGTAAGGCTGCTGGGCCGATACGCCCGCGAAGTGGTGCTGCTGTTCGACGCCGACGTCGCCGGGGCGGCCGCTGCCGAGCGGGCGCTGCAACTGTTCCTCAGCCAGCGGATGCACGTCCGCGTGGCGACAATCCCAGCCGGCAAAGACCCGTGCGACTTCGCTCTGGCGGCCGGCGGGCCGGCTCTGCAGGAGCTTATCGACCAGGCCCCCGACGCGATGCAATACGTATGGGATCAGCGATACGCCGCGTACCAGGCAGCCGGCGGAAACCCAGCCGAGCGAAATCGCGTAATTGAAGATTTTTTGACATTCATCGTAGCTTCGGGTTCGTATGGCGCAATCGACGAGACCCGCCGGGCTGGCTTGGCCCAGCATATCGCCCACATCGTGAACGTGCCGGCGATTGACCTCCAGCAGCAGATGAAGCGGCTGGGCCGGCGAAGACCCCCTGCCCACCCCGCCGCACAGGAAACCAGCCTGAACCCCGCACAGGTGGGCGCGGTGGTGGGAATCCCAGCCGGGGCTGCCGGCAACCCGGAAAGAAACATCCTGGAAATACTGCTGGATCAGCCGGAGCTGTTCGATGACGCCGCCGAGCGAATCGACCCGGAGCATTTCAACGACGCGATTCTGCGGGCCATCGCCCATCGCGTCTGGGACAAAGGCCATCAGGGCCAACTGAGCCTGGAGAATCTGCTGGCGATGGAAGAGTTAGCCGGCTTGGCGCCGGTGCTGACGGAACTGTCCATAGCCGGCCAACAACGCGGCCAACACGCCGAGACGCTGGCAGAAGCGGTAACGAAAATCCTCGACCGACACGATAAAGCCGACCTGGAATCAATGAAACGCAGCGAACTCGACGACGACCAACTGCGACAACTGCAAGAAAGATTCCGAAAAACCGACCCCACAAAACGCCCGAAAATACGGTGAAACACAAAAACGGTAAAACGGGAACCTGGAACTGGGAACCGGGAAAAACGGAAAAACAGAAACTGGAAACAGAAATCGTAGGATGGGTGCTCCCGCCCACGCGGTTTTTTGCAAAATTGTGGAAGGAGAACCCTGTATGCAGACAACAACTCGAAGAATCGCATTCGCACCAGTTATCGTAATAATCATTTCGATGGCAGGCATAATTGGGTGTGATTCAAAAACACAAAAAGGCAAAGAAGATATTGTTATCACATTTAGTTGGAATTTTAATATTTCTGAGGATCCAGCATGGGGCGTAGGATGTGCCTGTAGAAATCTTAATTCAAAATCAGGTGATGGAACCACCTGTGGTATGAAAAGGCTAACTATAAAAGGTAAAAGCGGCAAGAAGCTAAGTTGTAGGAGAATACGGGGAGGGGTCGAAACTCCTATTGCCGAAATGACCGTTTGTTACGAAAAAGAAACGCTGCCATTCTTTGATATGCACTTGGAAAACACACATAAAGTCATCATCAAAATCGACAATTATGACGGAGTGTTAAAGGATATTTCTACCGGAAAAGAGTACAGTAAACCCTTTGTCTTTGAGCCGGGCAAATACCACCTGCAGACTATACCGCAATGAGCTATAGGGTGGACGCTCCTGTCCACGCGATTTTTACAACAATGTGAAGAACTCGTAACAAAAGGACTTGTAATAAATGGAAGTTGAATTGGTAAAAACGTTTTATTTTGATGCCGCCCACAGTCTCGCGGCTGCGCCGGATGGTCATAAGTGCCGGCAGATGCACGGGCACGGTTATCGCGTGGACATTCACGTTACCGGGCAGGTCGATCCGCAAGCCGGCTGGCTGATGGACTTCGGCGACCTGAAAAAAATCGTCGCCCCCCTCATAGACTCCCTCGATCACAAGAACCTCAACGAAATCGACGGCCTGGCCAACTCCACAAGCGAAATGCTCGCAAAATATCTCTGGGACCACATCGCGGCGGACATACCACAGCTCTCGGGGGTAACCGTCTGGGAGTCCAGCACTTCCAGATGCATCTACCGCGGCAAGTAAAACCGGTGGCAATTAGGTCTACGGACTGGCAGGACTTTTGAAATGAAGAAGATAAGAGACATAAAAAAAGTATATCTTTGCATTGCCGTAGCTGCGATTGTGATAATGGCAATCTGCGTCTGTGGGTGGATACTGTATGTTAAACCAAGGCTTCAATCGCTTGTAAATACTGGTGGGACCGAAAGCCTTGCTCCGAATGGTCGTGCGTTTATGTGTCGATATACTGAAGATGGGTTTGGCCGTTTGCGACTTGTACTCTTTGTAAATAAAGCTCCGGGGAAAGGAAAGGATTTGAAGAGTAATGTTTGGCTCAGGGCTAAATTCCCGCCTGATCCAGACTGGAGTGGTTTGTATATAGACCACAAGAAACAGAAATTATCTCCAGGCCTACAGGTATATGTTGTAACAAATGAGGTTGAGTGTACTAAATTAAACTTAAGCGACAGTGAAAAGGAGCAACTTGAGAGCATGATTTGCAATCGCGGTTGTACTTCGCAAAATATGAAAGATTATTATCGAAATATTGTCATTCCAGCTCTTGCTGATCTGTCTCTGCCAAAAGTCTCATCCGAAATAGAAAATCGAGAATAACGGCAACTACACACGGCGTTGGGTGGCATGGCGACACCGAAGGGGGCGCCATGAAGGACGTCGCAGAAATTGTGAATCTATCTTTCCCCCAGGGGGCCACCCGATATCGTGGGAAATTGAAGAACACATGGTCCCCTGGGGACCATGCCACCCAACAACACACAATATCAGCCCTGCTGATTAGCTCTGCCGATTAACCCTGCTGATTATTCTGCGGCGGTTCCAGCGGCAGGTGTACGATGAAGGTCGAGCCGGTCGGGCCTGTGGTGAATTCGATGGTTCCGCTGTGCAATTCGACGAAATGTCTGACGATGGCGAGTCCGAGGCCCATCCCCCGCTTGCCGTATCCGCTTTTTCCGGTGGAATGTTTCAGCGTGTCCGAACCGCTGTAGAACGGCTCGAAGATATGCGGCTGGTCCGATTCGGGAATGCCTGGGCCTTGATCTTCCACTTTAATGGCAACGTACCCGCCGAGTTGTCGCTGGGCGGAAATTTTGATCCGCCCGCCGTTGGGCGTAAATTTGATGGCGTTCATCGCCAGGTTTTCGACGATGTCCCGCAGTTTCGCCTCGTCGGCCAGAATTACTATTGCCGAATCTCCGGTGTCGATCTCCAGGGTCTGCTTCCGCCGTTCGATCCACGGCTTGCAGTCAACCTCGACGCTCTTGAACAATTCCGTGAAGTTCACCGGGGCAAAGTGGATGTTTTCGATGAGCGTCTGCTCGGGAATCAGCTTGAACATCGCCTGAATGATTTCATCGAGCCGGCCCGCCTTGAAGCCCATCGTGTCGATCGCCTTGACCAATCGTTCCGGGTCCCTGATTTTTTTCATCAGGCTGCACATACCGATGATGTAGCTGACCGGCGTGCGTAATTCGTGCCCGGCGATGCGGATGAAATTTTCCTTTAGCTGGTTCGCCTCGGTCAATTCGATATGGCTGCGCTGGAGTTTGCGAACCATGTTGTTGAAGTCCCGGCTAAGGTCGTTGATTTCGTCTTTACCGAACAGGCGGGTTCCTATCCAGGTGGCGTCGGCGCGATGTTTCAATTCACCTTCGGCAACCAGTCTGGCACTTTGGCTGAGATGTTTGATGCGATTGATCAGGCTGCGGTCGATCAGGAAAACGCCCCCGGTAAACAGGATGAGGATACTGATCAGGCCGATCAGCAGCATGATGATGCTCAGGCGGGTCAACCCTTCTCTGGCTTTGCTGACCGGCATGTAAAACAACAGTGTCCAACTGGACATTTCCACTTCCAGGCCGTCCAGGTGGTTTGGCAGCATGATCGATGCGTATGCCTGGAGCATCCCGTCGCCCGAAACCCGCCAGTCGCCCTTCGGCCCGACCGTGGTAAGCGGTCCCCAATCGAGCAGGCGTGCCTGAAGGGGTTTTGTTTTGCCTTCGAGGATATCCCGGCTGTGCAGAATGAAACCATCGTTGCCGAGCACCAACAGGGCACCTTCCCGCCCGGCAATCGTTCGGCTGCATTCGGGCAACCAGCGGTTAATATCCAACACCGCCTTGGCGACACCAATTACTTCCCCGTCCTCACGAATAGGAATGCATAAATCCACCGACCAGACTTTTGCGCTGCGGTCATAATGGACAGAGGGAATATAGATTTTGCCTTCCCCCTTGTTGTAGGTTTTTTTCCACCATGTTTCGTCAGCCTGGTAATAATCCGTGGTCCGCCCCGACGCCGCAATCAATTGCCCGAATCGGTCGGTTATCATTACTTCGACCACCAGGTCGTTTTCCCGGACGATATTTCGGAGGATGTCGGCGGTATTGTTTTTCAGAACTCGCCGCAATAGGCCGGTATCCTCCGGCAGGTGAGGCCATTGCTTGTCCAGTTTTTTCAGTTCCTCGGGCGATTTCTTCTTCTCAACATTATCGAGGTGATGAAACACCATGCGTTCCTGGAGGGCTATCTGGAGAAGTTCGAGGTCTTTCAGCAATTCGAACTCCATCATCATCGCTTCGGTTTTGACCAAAGAGCAGGCAGTCTGGCCGAAAAGTTCGCTGCGTAACTTCCGCCCGCCCACAACAATGGTGGTCAGGGCGGCAAGCAACGGGAGCAGCGCCATCGCTACCAGTAAAACAACCAGTTTCGCTCGAATACCTATTCGCATCAGCTACCTGAAAATATTGAGTATATAAGTGCAGCATTCTACTAAATCTGCGTCGGGAAAAGCGACGTTTTTTTCCAGAGACTTCTTCCGGGACGCCGCATTTTCATCGCAAAAGCGTCTGGCGGCAATCAACATGTATATATCGGCTGGCTGGTTGACAAAAGTTTTTGTCAATCCCTGCTTTTCAGAAGTTCCCTTTATTTTTGTCGGCGGTTTCGCGGATTTTTAATAAATGTTTATAAGCCGCTGCATAAGCGGTTGTTATGCCGATGCGAATAATAGCCCCTTGTGGCGTCGCCATGCAGCCGGCCTGCTTTGAATCCGAATGACAATAAGTCTACTGTTTTTGATTTCGAACGTTTTGTAGAGGCGGATGCATATTTGGGGCTGCATGGCCTACGGGAAGCCTGGGTCGGTCAAGCGATCGCGCCGCTAACCTGGCTTTAGCTTTGCGCCCTCTCGCGATCCACCTCGGAACACTGAACTGCACATAACAACCCATTATCGCCAGCATGGCTGTTACCGCCACCATTCCTATACCCGTAATCATGCCGCCCTGCCATACCTCATCGGGCGTTTCTATCCACCCGATCAAATGCAGAAGTATAACAATCGTCCAAAATGCCCCGATTATTGCAGTGAGCACCCTCATCAGTTGCGATGCAAAGTGATAAATGAGCAGAGTGATACCCAGTCCGATCGCAATCAAGAATGCCGCGAAGGCAGGCGAGGGCGGCCAGGATGGTAGGGCGACAGACGCTATTGTAAATACGCCGACGAAAAGACCGTAAAATAACCGATACAGAAACCATGCCCCAAGCGCCAGTACCACCCCAACAAAAATCCCCCCGGCGTACAGTTCCACATTGCCTGGCTGGGGCCTGATATACACAACCAGCCACGCACCAAGCACGAAGCCCCCGGCAAAGCCATATATCGGCCATACCACCCTCAGGATGTAGTAACCAAAAAAACAATGCGCCAAGGCCGGCAATACCATCAGCCCGAGCACCCACCCGATCACCCACAATGACTGAAACACCGATATCAGAAAATCCAAATTCCAAGATTCATAGAACATCAAATCAGTGTAGCAGCAAAACGCTCATGGATTCAAGATGAATTCGCTTTTGCCGCGGCGGAATAATCGCCATGTAGCCTGCATGCGACCGGCGCAAAAAAAAGCGACGTCCAGGTGGAGGGAGACCTGAACGTCGCGCGTTAAACTGCATCCCAAACAGTGCAGGTGGAGGGAGACCTGCATTACATCTGGGTGCAGCAAAAATTTCAATTGGTAAAGACCCCCTCAACGAACAGCCGAAATGCTATCGTCGAATTACTATTAAGATACAAAAATTATCGTTTTATGGCAAGAGAAGTTTGAAAAAAACTCGCGTATTTTTGAAGCACAATGCCGCCTGCCAACCGTATTCGTGCCTGTAGTTGATTATCCACCCGCCAGAAGCCCCAGTTTTTCTGCGTACATTTTCAGCATCATGGCCCGGAGTTGCTGGTTGTGAGGGGCTGCCAGGGATGGGTCTTCGTCGATGATGGCGAAGGCGTCGCGGCGGGCCATGCGCAGCAGGTCGAAGTCTTTTATCAGGTCGGCGACTTTGAGTTCCGGCAGGCCGTGCTGTTTCGTACCGAAGAATTCGCCCGGCCCGCGGATTCGCAAATCTTCCTCGGCGATCTTGAACCCGTCCCGGCTACCGACAAGCACATCCAACCGCTGCCGGGCAAGCGGATTGTTCGGCGAGGCGACCAGTATGCAGGTCGCGTCGTCTTTGCCCCTGCCGATTCTGCCGCGAAGCTGATGCA
>JAIORC010000338.1 GCA_021108335.1 Phycisphaerae bacterium | reverse complement strand
ATACAAGGGCACGAAGCGAATGATGCTTCTGGCGCAGTTGAACATCGTCATCGCCGTGATGATCCTGCTGCTGGGCGTTGGGCTGCTGGTCGCCACTGTCCGTCGGATTCGCCGCCACACCGACCCCGACGCCGCCACGCAAGGCCTGCTCGGCAAGAGCATGTGGCGGGTTATCCTGCTGGCGGGCATGATTCCCTGCCCGCTTTCGATCACCATTATGCTGATGGCGGTTTCGCTGCAGGCGTACTGGCTGGGGCTGTTTACCGTTATCGGCGTGTCGCTGGGCACGGCGGTTCTACTTAGCCTGGTCAGCGTGCTGGTCATCAAAGGCCGGTCCGGCCTGTTCGCACGCGGCGGCAAAAGCTCCACCGCAGCCGTCCGGCTCAACCGCATCACCAGCTTCGCCGGGGCAGTCCTTATAATCCTGCTCGGAGTCGGCCTGTGCGTATTATACTCGCCCATCTCCGGCTGGCTCGCAAAGTAATTCCGCTATTGTAGCATCGTGGCTGTCGCTAACGCTCCCGCCACGGCACCCCGCGTCCGTTGACAAAAGATTTTGCGGCGGGAAAATTTATACGTCAGTCAGCCTGGGGGTACATCTGTTCCAGCCACTTGGTAGCCATGGTCTCGAAGTTGCCTTCCGTGATGGCTTTGCGGATGGCAGCGGTGAATTCTGCGAAGAAGTGGAGATTGTGGATTGTTACCAGCGTCGGGCCGAGCATTTCCCGGGCCATGAACAGGTGGCGGATTGTGCCGCGCGAGAACGTCCGGCAGGCGTAGCAGTTGCAGTCAGGGTCGATGGGGTTCGTGTCATGCTGGTGGACGGCGTTTTTCATGCGTAGCCGTCCTTTCCAGGTGAACGCCTGGCCGTTGCGCCCGTTTCGCGTGGGCATTACGCAATCGAACATGTCCACGCCGCGAGCGACGGCTGCGATGATGTCCCTCGGTTCGCCAACGCCCATGAGGTATCGCGGCTTGTCGCGCGGCAGCAGTTCGTCGATGTCGTCGAGTACGTCGCACATCGGCTCGTGTCCCTCGCCGACGCTCAAGCCGCCGATGGCGTAACCGGGCAAGTCCAGCTCCACCAGCCGCCGGGCCGACTCCGCCCGCAAGTCGCGGAACACACCACCCTGCTGAATACCGAACAACGCCTGGGGTTTTCCCTGGGCGGAAGCACAACCCAGCCGCTGCCACGTATCCTTGCACCGGCCTGCCCAGTCCGCCGACCTCGCAACGGCAGCGGCGACGTCGTCTTTGCTTGCCCCGCCGGGTGTGCACTCGTCCAGTTGCATGATAACATCGGCGCCCAACTGGTGCTGAACTTCCACCGCACGGGCAGGGTCGAGGTGCACCATGCTGCCGTCGATGTGCGACTGGAACGTTACGCCGTCGTCGTCCAGCGTCCGCATGTGGGCCAGGGAAAATACCTGATAGCCGCCGCTGTCGGTAAGGATAGGCCCGTTCCAACCCATCATCGCGTGCAGGCCGCCCAGTTTGGCAACCGTCTCCGGCCCAGGTCGCAGCAGCAGGTGATACGTGTTGGCGAGAATCATCCGCGAGCCGCCGGCGTGGAGTTGATCCGGCGTAACGCCCTTGACGCTGCCGGCGGTGCCAACGGGCATGAATATCGGCGTAGCCACAGCACCGTGAGGCGTGTGGAGCAACCCGGTGCGACTTCTACCCTCAACAGAATGGATTTCCAGTTTCAGCATATGTTTTTGTGCTCTATTTTTCCTGAGATGGGTGGCATAGCCCCTTGGGGGCCGTGTGGTTTGACGTTACTTTTCCTTTGGCAGACACTCTTTAAAGAAATCGTCCAGTTGCTCGACGTATTCGTCCTCGCACAGTATGAAGCCGTCGTTGTGTCCGCCTTCGAGCGTGACGAGCTTCTTCGGCTCGCCGGCGGCGGCGTATAGCGATTGGCCGAATTTGTACGGCACGAGATCGTCGTCCTGCGAGTGCACGATCAGAACCGGGCAGCGGACGTTGGGAATTCGTTCGAGCGAATTGTACTTGAACCGCACCAGCCAGCGTATCGGCAGCAGAGGTATCATGCTGGCAGCCATGTCCGGGGCGGAGGTGAAGGACGACTCGGCAATCAGCCCAGCCGGCGAATTCTGGGGCTGGTCGTGATTTTGCGACGCGATGTAAACCGCCAGCGCCCCGCCCAGCGATCTGCCAAACACGACGATCTTTTCGGGCGGGATTTTCCGCTCGTTTACCAGGTACGCCCAGGCAGCCTCGGCGTCGCGATATGTACCGTCCTCGGTCGGCTTGCCCTCGGAGCGACCGTACCCGCGGTAGTCGATAATCAACACGTTCATTCCCAGGCTATGGAATATCGCAATCGTCGCCAGCCGGTGGGAAATATTACCCGCGTTGCCGTGGAAAAACAGCACCGTGCCGCGGTTGCGGTCGGCTGGCACCCACCAGCCGTGGATTTTCGGACCGTCGGAAGTCTCCAGCCATACGTCCTGATACTCAAGCGACAAGTCCCCAGGCGTATCCTCCAGCTCCCGCGTGGGGTGATACATTATTCGAGATTGGCAACCTATAAAAAATATCAACATAACCACCACCACTATCAATACAATGCGAATCATACGCCAGGCCATCCTCCAAAGGCTGTGCCGGAAGCCGACCTTTTGCTGCGTCTCGTCGGCAACCGCTGTGCCTCCCCAGACGAACTTTTTCAATGCCCGGCTGATACGCATTTGGTCATAATCCTTTACAAGCCTGTGCTACTATACATTTGTCGGGTGCCATGCTTCTGCTTGCAGAAGCATGCTGTTTTGCATTCCTCCCCCAGGGGGCCACCCAACATTTCGTTCAATGCTTGTTTTTGGTGGCACAGGTTTTCAACCTGTGGCTGCTTCCCGGGAGACTTCCAAACAACAGCACAGGTTGCAAACCTGTGCCACCAAAACATGCCACCCAACCTTGTTTATCCCTGCCACTCGGTTTTGTCGACGGTTGTCTCGAAGTGGGCTTTGACCACTTCGGGCGCTTCTTCGTCGGCAACAGCTGCGATGTCTTCGGGGCTTGGCGTGCCGACTTCGATGATAGCCTGCGTGGGGCATTTCTTCAGGGCTATGTTCAGCGCCTCGTCGACTTCGCCGGGTTCGTACTTGTCGTAGTCGAACACCGCAATGTTGCCCTTCATCTCGAACAGCCCGTCGGTAACGCGCTCGCAGGCCTTGCAGCCGATGCAGCCGACCTTGCAGACCGATTTGACGTCCTTACCGAAATCCAGGTTGCTGCAAGCCACCGCGAACATCTGACTGGCCTTGAACGGCACCATCGAAATGACCTTCCGCGGGCAGACCTTCTCGCAAGCGCCACAGCCGACGCACTTGTCGTAGTCGATCACGGTTTTCCCGTCTACAATCGCGATGGCGTCGAATTCGCAACTCTCCACGCAGTCGCCCAGGCCAAGGCAGCCATACGTGCAACCCTGCACGCCGGCAACGAGATTCGCCGCGGCGCAAGTGGCCTCGCCGAGATACTCGTGCTTACCGAGCTTGTCTTCGCTGGTGGCTGCGCAGTGCACGACCGGGCGATAGGGATAGCTTTCCTCCAGCGACACGCCGAGTACTTCGGCGATTTCGGCTGCGCAACTGTCGCCGCCGACCGGGCAGAGATTCACAGCCGCCCCGTGCAGCACGCACGCCTCGGCGTATTCCATACAGCCGACATATCCGCACCCGCCGCAATTGGCGCCGGGCAGAATTTCGTCAACCTTCGCCACTCGCGGGTCAACCTCCACCGCCAGTGCGTCGTTCGCCCAGCCCAGCACGAAGGTCATGACAATCGCCAGTACCAACATTACGCCGCCGGCTAACAGTATGATAATCAACGTCGTCGTCATGCTTATACTTTCTCCCTGCCGCCGGCGGCAATTTCATTTTGCGGCGGTTCCGCTTTGCCGGCGGATTGGCCGGCCTCGGCCTGCGTCTTGGCCGGCGGGGTTATCTTTTTCTTGAGGTTCTTGTTCACGCCCGTAAAGCCCATGAACGCCATAGCCAGTATTCCCGCCACCAGCAACGTGATGCCCGCACCACGCAGCGGCTTGGGCACGTCGCAGAGGTCCAGTTCCTCGCGAATCCCAGCCATGACTACAATCGCGATGGTAAAGCCCACCCCGCCGAAGAACGCCAGCGTCAAGCTCTCGCCAAGACCCCACTTCAGAGCCTGGTTCGGTTCGCCGGAGACGTGCTTCATGATCTCCAGGCAGGCGAAGAGAATCGCGCAGTTGGTGGTAATCAGCGGCAGGAACACGCCGAAGCTCTTGTACAGTACCGGGAAGAATTTCCGCACGTACATCTCCACCAGTTGCACGCTGGCGGCGATGACGAAGATGTAGATTATATAGTTCAGAATGCTCAGATCGCTTTTTTGGTCCGTCCCGCTGAGCGCCTGGTAGATGTCTGTCGCCAGCGGCGCGCCCGGCTGGAGAATGTAATACGTAAACGCCCAACTTAGAATCGCCGCGATGGAGATTACGAACGTTACCGCACAGCCCATGCCGAAGGCCATGTCCACCCGCCGGCTGACGCCGAGGAACGGACAAATGCCCACGAAGTAAATCAACACGAAGTTGTTGATGATCGCAGCCCCGATCGCGATCAAAATTAATTCTGCCAGATATTTTTCCATCGTCGTTTCCTTAATCTATAACGGTACAGTTTTGGTGGCACAGGTTTTCAACCTGTGACCGCACCAGTACAGCGTGGTGGCCTTCCCAAGCCACCACGGCACAGGTTACAAACCTGTGCCACCAAAACAATTCATGTCGGGTGCCATGCTTCTGCTTGCAGAAGCATGTTTGTTACGGACTCCATCATAGCGACCCGTCAGCTATGGTTTGGGTGGCATGGTCCCCAGGGGACCATGTGTTTTTCCGGTTCCCGCGTGGAAACGAAAAATTCACTCCCACGCGATTCTTCCCCCAAGGGGCCACCCAATACTTATTTAATTGTAGTAAATAGCACAGGTTACAAACCTGTACCACCTCAGCCTTCCAACTGCGGCGAACACTTTTTCTTCTTCAGGCTGGTTATCCAGTTGACCGCGCCCAGCAGTATGCCCAGGGAGAAAAACGCTCCCGGCGGCAGGCCCATCAGTGCCCAGCGATATTTTTCGGAGGCTGTGCCTTCCAGCCAGAACATTTCGATTCCGAACCAGCTGCCGTTGGCTAACAGTTCACGCATGCTCGCCATCGTCGCCAGGCCGATGGCAAACCCCAGCGATTGGCCTACCGCGTCGAAAGTTGCCGTCGTAACGCCCTGCTTGGAGGCACAGACTTCGCAGCGGCAGATAATCAGGCAGTTGACGATAATCAGCGGGATGTACGGGCCAAGCTCTTTGCTGGTGGAGTACATGAATGCCGCCAGCACGCGGTCGGCGATGGTTACGAACGTGGCTATCGTCAGCGTGAAAACCAGAATCCGCAGGTGCGGCTGGAGCCTGTTGCGGATCAGGCTGACGATGATGTTCGCGCATATCAGCACGAACGCCACCGCCCCAGCCATCGTCATGGCGTTCTTCATGCTGCTGGTAACCGCCAGAACCGGACACATGCCCAGCAACTGGCGATACACCGGATTTTCCGGCAGAATCCCGTTGATGAATCTCTCAAGTGGTGTTGGTCCGTCGGTGGGCATCTATTTTTTCTCCTCGGATTTTTCGTTCGCGTTGGTTTTGCCGGCTTTGAGGTCTGCCCTGAACTGCTCGACGGCCCCGTTGACGATAGTCGTCAGGGCGTCGGAGGTAATCGTCGCGCCGGAGATCGCGTCGATCGCGCCGTCTTTGGCATCCATATCCTCTTTGGACATTCTCTTTTCCACCTTCAGCGGCTTGTCGGCGGGTTGCCCAGAATATTGCCTGCTCCATGGGCCGACGATCTTGTTACCCAGGCCGGGCGTTTCCTTCTGCTCCAGCACGTACACGCCGGTAATTTTCTTAGCCTCGGTGTCCAGACCGACCAGGGCTTTGATCTTGTCGGCAAAGCCCATTCCCTCGGCGGTGATAACCCAGCCGCCCCGCGGGCTGCCGGTTACGCAATAAACCGTGTACTCGCTGTCAGCCGTCTCTATCAGCTTCCTGCGTATCTTCAAGTCGGCGACAGTCTCACCAGCCTTGGAAATGGTAATCGCATTCCCCACGATCTTCATATCCTTCTTCGTAATCCCGTCAACAAGTGTCCCGAGCACGAGAACGGGGATCTGCTCATACGTTTCGTTCTTCTGGTTTTGTTCGATGATCGGGTTGAGGGCAACGTTGACGCCCGCCAAGGCTGCACCGAACCCCAAAGCCAATATCACCACCAGCCAGCCTTGCTTTACGTAATTCTTCATATGTCTTTCCCGTCTTGCGTGGGACAGATTACAAATCTGCACCACCTACATTTGTCGGGTGCCATGCTTCTGCTTGCAGAAGCATGCGGTCTCGCATTCCTCATGGCGACCCGTCAACTATGGTTTGGGTGGCATGGTCCCCAGGGGACCATGTGTTTTTCCGATTCCCGCGTGGAAATGAAAAATTCACTCCCGCGCGATTCTTCCCCCAAGGGGCCACCCAACATTTATTTAATTGTCGCAAACAGCACAGGTTACAAACCTGTGCCACCAAAAATTACAAATGGCACAAAGTTATTTTTTCACCGGGACGGGAATCGCTCCGCCCAGTGGCTTGGGTATTGTCCAACGGTTGATCAGCGGCGTCAGTGCGTTCATCAGCAGCACGGCGAACATTACGCCTTCGGGATAGCCGCTGAGTTTACGGATAATCATGACAAACGCCCCCACGCCCACGCCGAATATTATCTTGCCCTTTTGCGTCAGCGGGCTTGAGACCGGGTCGGTCGCGATGAAAAACGCCCCGAACAGCACCGCTCCGCCCAGCAGGCTGTGCAGCACATTCCAGCCCTCGTGCGGGTTGAGGATGTTCAAAACACCCGCGATAATCCCAACCGACAGCAGCATGCCCAGCGGGATTTCCCACGATGCCGTCCGGCGATAACACAGGAACAATCCGCCGACAATGCACGCCAGCGCCGAAGTCTCGCCCAGCGAGCCATTGGTGTTGCCCAGCAGCAGCGGCAACAGGTTTGTAACCACGCCGTCTTCCTTCAATGCCGTCATCGGAGTCGCCTGCGTCAGCACGTCCAGGCCGCTGTTCTGGACGACATAACCCGAAGCCGCGCCCATCAACAGCGTAAAAGTCAGCATCGCGAACGCTCTGCCGACCATCGCGGGGTTAAACAGGTTGAATCCGACCCCGCCGAAGATCATTTTGCCCAGGCCCATCGCGGCAAACGAGCCAATCACGCCGACAAACAGCGGACACTCCGCCGGCAGCGACATCGCCAGAATTACGCCCGTAACCACCGCCGACAAATCGCCCAGCGAGAAAGGCTTTCGCCGCATCATCGTGAACAAAAACTCCGCCAGGCAGCAACTTGCCACGCATATGCCTATCTGCTTCGCAGCGTACTGGCGGAAGATTATCAGCGAGACGACGATAATCGGCGACAGGCCGATCAGCACGTCCAGCATCATCCGGCGCGTCGTCAGTGAGGTATCCTGCAAGTGAGGTCCCGGGGCAACGTGCAACACTGGCGTCGGCGCGGGCGTCGGAGCTGGCGTTGGTGCCGGTGCCTGGTTTTCCGTATTCTTTTCTTCAGTCATTCGTCATTTCTCTCGCGGAGCCGATTGCCCGCATTGTTAAAAGGTCAATCCCTTATTAAAAGGTTAATCCCTCGGTAGTTGTGCCTTGCCCATTCGTATCAACTGCACCAGCGGAATGCCTGCCGGGCAGGTGTATGCACAGCAGCCGCACTCCACACATGAGGTGATATGGTATTTTTTCGCCAGTGCCCAGTCGTTATTCCGGCTGGCCAGGGCGATTCGCGTCGGCACGAGGTTCATCGGGCAGACGTCCACGCATCGGCCGCACCGCACGCAGTTGGTTTCCGTTATCCGCGCGACGTCGTTGTCGGTAAGCACCGTAATGCCGCTGGTGCCTTTGGTTACCGGGGCTGCCAGGTCGCCGAGGGTAAAGCCCATCATCGGCCCGCCGGCGATAACGCGGACGGCGTCGGCGTTCAGCCCGCCGCAATAGTCGATCAGTTCGCCGTAGCTCACGCCGATCGGCGCGAGGATGTTTTTCGGCTTAGCTACGCCATCCCCGGTAACGGTGATTACCCGGTGGGTAAGCGCCTTGCCGCGAAGTACCGCCCGTGCGACAGCCGCCGCCGTGCCGACGTTTATTACCACGACGCCCACGTCAAGCGGCAGGCCTCCGCCGGGAATGGTTTTGCCCAAGGCTGCCTGGACGGTCTGCTTCTCGCCGCCCTGGGGGTACTTGGTTTTCAGTTCAGCGACCTGCACGTCCGTGCCCCGGGCAGCCTTGGATATCGTGTCCACGGCGAGTGGTTTGTTGTCTTCGATGGCGATTACGACGTTGCTCGCCCCGCATGCCCGGGCAGCCAGCAGTGCCCCGGTGACGACCGGCTCGGGCGCTTCGACCATAAGTCGATAATCCGCCGTAAGATACGGCTCGCACTCGCAGCCGTTGACTAGAATCGTGTCGATGGGCTTGGCTTCGTTTTTCGTGAGTTTCACGTAAGTCGGGAAGGCTGCCCCGCCCTGGCCCACGACGCCGGCCTGCTTCACCGCCGCGACGATATCGCCCGGTGCGTACTGCTCCAAGCCGCTGACGGGCCAATCGCCGCCCAGGACATCCGCGTACAGCGCATCACCGGCAAGCTGCTGCCCGTCAGCCTTGATTCCGACCGCCTTGACATGCCTGCCGTTGGGCAGTGTTACCGCTCCGGGCAACTGGGCAAGCCCGGCGATGCTCGCGTGAACCGGTGCCGAGATAAATGCCTCGGATTGGCCGATCATTTCGCCCATCGCAACTTCCTGCCGCGGCTTGGTCGCCGCTTCGCACGGCGCGCCGACATGCTGCAACAGCGAAATCTTCACCATCGCGGGAGTCGGCAGAACCTCGATTTTCGCATCCGCAGCCAGGCCCTTACGCTCCGGCGGATGCACGCCGTGGTCGAAAGTGCCCTTGCCCGCTAAACCCATTACTGCCAATGCCATACCTGCTCCTTAATTCGTCAATTTATCCTGATGCTCTGTCCAAACAAAATCTGATACTCTATTCGAAAAATGCTGGGTGCCCCCCAAGGGGTTGTCTCGCATTCCATCATGGCGACCCCTTCGGTGTCGCCATGCCACCCAACCCGTTTTTTCCGGTTTTTGTTTTACCGTTTTTCCTGGTTCCTAGTTCCCGGTTCCCAGTTCCTGGTTCCCGGTTCCTGTTTTTCCCGTTCCTGTTTTATCCGCTTCGAGGCCAGTTTCGTCGCCGTCGCGGCGATTATCACGCCCAGCACCAGACCCGCAACCGCCCCGACGAGTCTCCGATTGGCCCCGCCGCCAGCCGATATCGCACTAACCGCAGCCAAGCCCACCGGCAAAAGAAACGCCACCGCCGCCGCTGCCGCCAGTCGCCAGCCAACCAGCCCGCCGGGAACCTGCTCGGTGGGCATATCATGACTGTGCCCGCCATGGCTGGGACACTCGGTACATTCGCCACGACAACTATTCGATTGATCTGTCTGCAATTCTTCCATATGGCCTTGCCGCGTTCACTTTTCCTCAAGGGTCAGGGAACGTCGAAGTGTAGCAAAAAACCCAAACACTGTAAAGAGAACCCTATAAGGATTTGCCAAGAGGAAAATTACGCGGTAATATTCAGGGGGAAAACAGGTTGGGTGGCCCCTTGGGGGATGGGTACTATACATGCTTCTGCAAGCAGAAGCATGGCACCCGACAAATGTTTGGTGGCACAGGTTTGTAACCTGTGCAGGTTTTTTTAAGGACACGCAAATGGCAAAGGTAGCTGTGATTGTGCCTGCCGCCGGCTCTGGCGAGCGGTTTGGCGGCGGGCAGAACAAGATTTTCGCGAAGATCGGCACTCAGCCGATGTTTCTGCGGACGCTGGAGGCATTCTCCAGCCGGGACGACGTCTGCAAGATTATCCTCGTCTGCTCGGCGGCGGACATGGGTGATATGAAGGAACGCTACGGCGGGAACCTCGGATTCATGGGCGTCTGCCTCGTCGAGGGCGGGCAGACCCGCAGCCAGTCCGTCCGCAACGCGCTGGCGGAAGTGCCCGACGACGCCGAGCTTATCGCCGTGCACGACGCAGCCCGGCCTTGCATCGCCCAGCCGTGGATCGACGCGGTTTTCGCCGAAGCCGCCAAAACCTCCGCCGCCATGCTGGCTGTGCCCATCCACGGTACGATCAAACGGGTAGCCGAGTCCGGCGTGATCGACGCCACACTGCCACGCGAAGAATTCAACAATCTCTACGAAGCCCAAACCCCACAGGTATTCAGCCGGGAAATCCTGCAGAAAGCCTACGATTCAGACGCCGACGCCACCGACGACGCCGGGCTTGTCGAGGCCATCGGTCATCCCGTAAGCGTCGTCCCCGGCGATCCGCGAAACATAAAAGTAACCACCCCCGCCGACCTGGCCTTCGCGACAGCCGTTATCAAAACCCTGCCGAAACCAAAAGAAAAACGCCCCTTCCACCCATTCCAGGAAGGCCAGTGGTAGACTAGAGGACCGTTCAAAAAGTCAGGTAGTCGGGTGGCATGGCGACACCGCAGGGGTCGCCATGATTGGCCCAGAAAAAAATGTCGGGTGGCATGGTCAGCGGCGAAGCCGATGGCCATGAAAGATAGATACACGACGGCGGATGGTATGTTGGGTGGTTTTGAAAAAGAGATGGCGTAGAAATTGTGAATCGATCTTTCATGGCTACCCCGCAAAAAACGCGGGGTTTCCATGCCACCCGAC
>JAIORC010000001.1 GCA_021108335.1 Phycisphaerae bacterium | reverse complement strand
ATTACACCGGCAGAGATTACCAGTCGCAGTGTGATCATCTTATTTCTCCTTCAGTAGGTGGGTTGCGTTATTTCGGTTCGGCTACCCGGCCCATGAACAGGATCGCACCGGTTTTTTCGTGGCGGATGAGGAAGATAAACGGATGGTCAGCCCGGAACACGGGAGCCTTTGGTGGCCAGGCCGAGAACCTCTTAGATACTACCGTAGCTGCAGCCGCTTCCGTGCCTTTTTCGTTAACGTTTACAAATGCTTTGTGGAGCACGAGCGAAATAAACAAATTCCCACTGCTCATGCCGGGAAAATCTGCCTTTGCGGGAATAAACGCATCGATCATGCCCATTTTTGCCAACACCTCTTTCAACGAAACGTTGTAGTCCGTCTTGAACTTCGGCAGATAAACCCAAACGGTCTGCTCCTTACGCAGTTTCTTTAACCAGCCGGACAATTTTTTCATTGTCAGCGATTTTTCCAACGCTGCCAGACCGTGTCTCTTCTTCGGCAGTAAAACCACCATTGAAAGTTCATTGCCCTTGTAGGGCTTCTTCAGGGCCTGGAGATCGGGCGTTTCCATATAGCCGAAGTCTGACAACTGGTCCATCGTCGGAACCTTGACAGTCTTTTTCGGAGAGACATGGAATATCTCATCGCGTGTAGATTGCTTATTGAATGGCTTGGCCCAGTCGCTCTTGAAGTAAATCGCATTGGTCAGCACCAGCGCTGTATCAGTAGTTACCGTCCCCTTGGGCAGCAGGTTTTTAATTTTGTCTTTTGTCTCAGCCTCCACCCATTTGTTGATCGTCTGGCGGGCGGCTTCGGTATTGTGTGCGAAATCCACGTCGGCGAGTTTCGCCTGGAAGTATTTCGTGTTGATCTTCAGGAATGCGGGGAGGAAGTCATAGCCTTTCTGCAGCCAGAGGGCATTGGCGATGCTCAGCTCGAATTTCGGCTTCCCGTCCGGCTTGGTTTTGCTGATGAGCCGGCTGTAGGCTTTGTAAAACGCATCGCCCTTGAGTTTGTCGTAATGCATTGTGTCAGCCATCTGGGTGGCGGTTTTGCCGCGGGCGCCGGCGAAGGTCATTGCCAGGGCGGTATGGATACTGCTGGGCGAGAAAGCTACGTTGCCTTTTTGCCCAGCCAGCTTTTTATACAGGTCGAGGGCGAATTCATTACTGCCTTCGACGACGGTGGCTTCGTCTTTGACAGCCGGCTTGATCGGAGGCTTAGCCAAAGGTTTAGCGGGAGATTTCGGTTCGGCGGCAACGGAATTGACTGCGGCGAATAACACCATTGCCAACAATACGTTAAGTGTTGTTTTGTGTGACATTTTTTCCCTTTCGTTGTACGAAAACTCAAGTTGGCGGAACAACCCCGGTTTTGGGAAGTTTTTTCTCCGCGGCGTTGTCCTGCGAGGGCTTCCCCAGCCCCTTGAGTAAAGCGTCCGAGTTGATTTGCAGGTGATGAATCTTCCATTGGCCACCCTCTTTATGCATATTCAGGCTCATTGTCCCCTTGTCCTTTTCCCACTGGACATTGTATCCGAACTGCCCGGTAGTTCCGCCGGTTCCCGTGCGAATGTTGAAAGATGTTCTGTTCCAGGACTTCGGTTGGCCAAGCTGTACGCGAAAAACGTTGATCAGGGTACTCCATCGCTCTCGCGTTACCGCCCCGCGACATGCGCTCGTTGTGTACTCATCATAAAGCATGTCTGCTTCGCCGGCTGCGATTGCGTTCAGAATCTCATCGGCTGTCTTGTCCGCAGCCTTAGCCGACTGGAAGGCTTTTTTGCATCCCATCGGCGACAAAACCAAAATCCCCAAAAGAACCACTAATATTCTGTTCATAGTTCAAAATCTCCCAGTGAGATGTTTCAATCAACAGGAACGGAAAACCGAAACATGAGTCCCAAATCGAACACAGCAACTCAAGTTGGCGAGGCAACCTCGCCTACGTATATTCTGCACTTACCGCATGCTTCTGCAAGCAGAAGCATGGCACCCGGTCGATTATTTTTTGTCTAACACAATCCTTTCGGTACGCATAACCCACTGAAAATTAGACGTCTGGTTGCTGGGGATGTTTCACTTTTTTTTAATTACCGTGATATATGGGCATAAAAAAGCAGGCGTAGCTTTTGACGGCTACGCCTGCTTTGTTGGTTGTATGGAAGCGAATTATTCGCTTTTGACTTCTTCGGCAGCCGCTTCTTCCTCGGCAGTTTCCTCTGCCGGGGTTTCTTCCGCAGCGGTTTCCGCCGGTGCAGCAGTTTCTTCCGCGACAGTCTCCGCCGGTGCAGCAGCTTCTTCCGCGACAGTCTCCGCCGGTGCAGCAGCTTCTTCCGCGACGGTTTCCGCCGGTGCTACGTCCTCGGCCTCTGCCGGTGCTGCGTCTTCTGCCGGCGCTGCACCTTCTGCCGGCGCTGCACCTTCTTCCTCTTTCTTGCGGACGGTTTCCATGATATGGTCGCCCATATCGCCGAGCATTCCGCCTTCGGAGGCCAGCCCGCCGCGACGTGCGACAGGTTCCGTTGCCTCGGAGCCGTCGCCGTCTTCAGCCGCCCACTGGGCACGCTTGAGGCTCAGACCGATCTTGCGGTCGTCGATGTCCACGCGGAGAATCTTGACCTCGATTTCATCGGTGATCTTGACGATCTCTTTGGGATCAACCTTCTGATCCGACAGTTCCGAGACGTGCAGCAGGCCTTCCAGATTGTCCTCCAACTCGACGAACACGCCGAAGTTGGTGATCTTGGTAACGTGGCCTTTGACGATCTGCCCGGGCATGTAATGCTCGGGAATCTGTCGCAGCCAGGGGTCTTCGGTGAGTTGCTTCAGGCCAAGCGCGACACGCATTTTGTCTTCGTCGACAGCCAGCACGACGCACTGGAGTTCCTGGGATTTCTTGAGAAGCTCGGACGGATGCCCGATCTTCCGCGTCCAACTGAGGTCCGAAACGTGCAGCAGCCCGTCGATGCCCTCTTCGATCTCGATAAACGCGCCGAAATTGGTCATGTTGCGGACAGTGCCCGTAATAACCGTTCCCGGAGGGTATTTTTCCTTCACGATAGTCCAGGGGTTCGTTTCGGTTTGCTTTATACCGAGTGAAATTTCCTGCTTGTCCTTGTTGATCTCCAGGACGACGACTTCGACTTCCTCGCCGGGTTTGACCAGTTCGGAGGGGTGATTGATCCGCCGCGTCCAGCTCATCTCGGAGATATGCACCAGGCCTTCGAGACCTTCTTCCAGCTTGACGAACGCGCCGTAGCTGGTAACGTTGACTACCGCACCCTTGATACGGCTGTTGACGGGGTACTTATCCGCGACGGAATTCCACGGGCTTTCGGTTTTCTGCTTGAGGCCCAGGGCGATTTTTTCCTTCTCGCGGTCGATGCTCAGGACGACGCATTCGATTTCGTCGTCGATCTTGACTATCTCGGTGGGATGATTGATTCGGCCCCAGCTCATATCGGTGATATGCAGCAGGCCGTCTATGCCGCCAAGGTCGACGAACGCGCCGAAGTCGGCGATATTCTTGACGACGCCCTTGCGGAGTTGGCCTTCTTCGATCTCGGCCATCAGCTTTTCCTTGGCCTCGCCTCGCTGCTCTTCGATCAGCTTACGGCGTGAGACGACGATGTTGCGGCGTTCCTGGTCGATCTTGAGAATCTTGGCTTCGATGTTCTGACCGATGAATTCGCCGATGTCGCCGGGGCGGCGGATATCTACCTGGCTGGCTGGCAGGAAGGCCGGCACACCGATGTCCATAAGCAGCCCGCCCTTGATCTTGCGGGTGATAATACCGGAAACGATGTCGCCTTCATCGTTATTGGCAAGCAGTCGCTCCCAGCCGCGAATGCGGTCGGCCTTGCGCTTGGAAAGCTCGACCAGGCCGCTGTCCGACTCGACCTCTTCGAGAAATACTTCGATCTCGTCGCCGGGGCTGGGTACGTCGTCGTCAAATTCCGAGATGTCGATCGAGCCTTCGCTCTTGAGTCCGACTTCGACAATTACGTCGTTGCCGACAACATCCACCACATGCCCCGTGAGAATCGTTCCCGGGGTGTATTCTTCCGTTTCTTTCAGCACACTATGAAGCGTGTTCTCGTCGTATTGCCCCAAAGCCTCGGTAAGTTGTTTCTCTACATCCTCATCCGTTATGTTCAGCGATGCAATTAAGTTAAAATCAACCATGTAATAAATTTCCTTTTTCGATATTGTGTCGACAGTGAAAGTCTTGTTCCCCGATGGAACAGGCACTGCCGCCGGCTGATATGCCCAACCGGCAGGCTGGCCGGACCGCCCGGCCAAATCTCGCCGCCACCGGGAATTCTTTAAATTAAAAATCAGTAGTGTCCGATTATAGTCGAACAACAATTGAAAATTAAAAATTCACCCAATAGCGGAATCCGTCAATATAACCGAAAGATAACGACTTACAAGTTAATTGAGCAGAAAAAATGGACTGTTTCTGGCGTTGTAACTCCCGGAGGTGGCGAGGTTTGGCAGGCAGGAAAACTCCCGGGTTCTTTGATGTTACGCCGTCGGAGTGTTCAGGAACTTTCGATCATTGCCTGCAATGCCTTCCAACCGGCCAGTTGGGCCGGGCTGAGCGATGCCTGGCCGCCAGTGGCCAGGCGATGTTCCACCGCGCGAAGCCAGCGGCGGGTTCTGCGGGGCAGGGCGAGTTTTTCGTTTACCACCAAGCCGGTTACGCATTGACGTTGGTGCTTGCGGGCAAGGCGGAGTTTCCTCTTCTGATGGAGCTTGTAGCCGCACTGGCCGACGATTTTCTTGGTTGAGGCAATCGCGCCGTAAATACTTTGCCTGTCGTCAGTTGCGAACGAAAATGTCATGTCGTCGGCGTAGCGGGTGTAGGCGGCGTTGAATTTCTTCGCCAGCCCAGCTAGCCGTGCGTCCATAGCGAAATTTACCAGGTTGCTCAGGCGCGGACTGGTGGGAGCGCCTTGCGGCAGAGCGCCTTTGTGGGTGGTCCATTCCAGCAGCAGTTTGCAGGCCTGCTTGTCCCAGCCAATGTATTTGAAATATTTCTTCAGGCGGTCGGCGGTGGTGGAGGGGAAAAATTCCTTGATGTCCATTTTCAGGAGTACCGCCGCTCCGATATGCGGGCGGGCATTGGTAACGATGGACTGGCCTCGCTGAAACCCCGTAGCCGCGGAGTGGCATCGCAGACGCCCGAGCAGCCGTCGAAGAATTTTTCGCTGCAGCGATTTGAGTTCATCCCGCGGCGCGAGAATGGTTCGCTTGCCGCCGGAACGCTTTGGGATGGTGAATTCGCTATAGGCTATCGGCACTGCCTGAAGTTGCTCGACGCTTATACCAAGCCGGCGTGCGAGTTCGTTCACGCCAAGTTTGCCTTTGGACGATACGTCCCGGCTGCCCTGGCTGGGCAATAAATCCTGGGCGAACATCTCGTCATTCGATACAGAAAACAAACGCCGGAAAAAATCACCCAGTCCCATGCCATTGCCTTTCGTGCGTAAAAAAAGAAGCGGGCATGGGCTGTCATTAACAAACCCATGCCCGCGATGTCTTGCCCAGAGTGCGACTCTGGCGTCACTCTTTGAAAAGGCCGAATCCGACCCGGCTGACGAAACATCAGCCTGTGTTCTGCATTTGAACACCGCCAAGACAATAATCAGATGCTACATCTCTCCGGGCTGTCCGTCAAGGATTGCCCACCCGGTTTTCGCGATTAAACTTTAGAGGCTCCCTTTAGAGGTTCCCATTGGGCGGCTTCGGGCTGTTCGGCCTGTCGGTGGAATTATCCATTGGCGGAGTTGTTCCCGCCGGGCCGGCTGCGGGCGGAACCTGCCCGATGGGCTGCTGGTTGGGCAGCGGCGGGATGCTTTGCCAGTCGCGTGAGGCGACGCTGGACTTCTTCCTCAGCGAGAACACCTCGAACCAGTTTACCCGTCCCGTTGCTTGCATCAGCACGAACAACGTCGCAATCGCGCCGATCGTTACGGTCAAGCCGGTTTTGCCGACCCAGAAAAACGCGTAACTGAAGCCCACCAGGTAAACCAGTTGGGCGGCTCCGGCGTAAAAGAATGCGAATTTCCCGCCGGCGACGAGCCTCAGGTAGCTGACCACGAGTACTACGCTGACCGCGGCACACAGCCAGAACGCCGCCTGGATAGGCATCTGGTCGGCAAGGTACGCCAGCAGAATGTGAAACGCGAAAAAGCTCGCCGCCAGAAACAGGTAATGCATCGGGTGAAGCGGAATCTTTTTCAGGATTACCACCGTAAACAACACGGTAAAGAAGAAGAACAGACTTACCGGTGCGAACATGCTCATTCTGGCGATGATAGGCCCGGCGTTGTCGCGGCGGGGCATGACGATGCCCATTGACTGATGGCTGATGGAGTTTTTGACTTTCCACGTCGCTGCCATCCCGCCGTTGTTGGGGCTGGCCTTGATCGACGGACTCAACGAGCCACGCGGGTAATCGATCTCCGTAAAGTTCGTGTTGATTGTCAGCGAAAAATTATTCAGTTCGCCCTTGTCGCATTGAGTAGCCATGGTCGATTTGTCATCCTGCTCGTTGCGGCTGGAGGTATTGGAATACAATATCCGGCCGGGGCAATATTCCCACATGATCTGCCCCTTCGTCTTGAACTCGATACTAATAACGTGACGGGCGGAGCGTTCCATCGGCAGTGAGAGATGGCCGCTGATTTTCTGCTCGTAGGACAATTTGAACTCCCGGCCGTCCACCAGGACGATCAAGTCTACCGGCGTTGTGCCCTCAGGTATGTCAAAGATGAAGTTTCCCTGCTGGTTGGTGTCGCTCGGAGCGGCTGCGTCGAAGGTATACTCCGCCTTAAACTGCACCGTAAACATGCTATACCATAGCAGGCCTTTGTTGCGATTCTCGTCCACGATTTTCGCGACAATCTTGCTGCTGGACGGTACGACGATGTTGGCAGCGACGGCGTTTCTGTTCTTCTGGTCGGACCAGTACGGAGCAGCTTGGGCGACGACGAACGGCCCCCATTGATTTTTTATCTCCGGGCTGATTTTCTCGTCGAGCGTATTTGTGCGATACCATACCGTTCCCGCCAGCGTCATCCACGCTATGCTTACCACGGTGAAAATAATCACGATTGCAAAAAATCTCAGTGTAGACATCATTTCTTTCTCCTTACATGTTCGTGTTGGTCAACAAATGTTGAAAGGTTTACGTTTCTTCGACGACAATTCGCCGGGGAGGATATCGAGTATTGTCTGGAGGTTCCGGACGTAATTCGCCAGTGCCTTTTTGCCCTTGGCGCTGACGGCGACGGTGGTGTGGGGCTTCTTGCCTTTGTATGTTTTGGTGATTCGCACATAGCCGGCAGCCTCCAGGTGCGACAAATGCGTGGAGAGGTTGCCGTCCGTCAAGGCAAGTTGCGCCTTGAGTTCGTTGAAGTCCATCGACGCAACGCCGGCCAGCGTGGCCATGATGCTCAGCCGCGTCCGCTGGTGGATGACATCGTCAATCTCGTTGTTCGGTTGCCTGCTCACTTTTTCGATTCGTTACCAATTTTAAAATTTTTAAAAGTTAAAAAATTCAGAAAAATTCCCGGCGGTTTTATCCGGTAGGGGGTCAGCCGCCGTGGCGAATCCAGACGATGACGCCGTAGACAATGTGGAACCCGCCGAAGGTAATACCCAACGCCCAATATGGATGTGCCTGGAAAAATGCAGCCGTTACTATTCCAGCTATAAGAAAGACCACTCCCAGTATGCGGATTTCCGGCACGGAGAATTCGCCGACCTGCCAGCAGGCTACCCCGTGGAACAGCATCCATATCGCCGGGATGAGAAACCCCTGCTGCGTGTTGCCGTAAGCGTACCACTGGTAGATGGTGGCGGCGCTGAGGCATATCCCAGCCAGGAAAGGGGGCAGTATGGTTCGCAGGATTCGCGATTTCACGCCGCTCCAGAGGGGCATGTTCTGCTTCCGCTCCCGCTGCCGGGTGGCGATAAGCACACCCACGGTCGCCATGATAAACACACCAGTCCAGACGAAAGTATTGCGTAAAACCGCTTCGTCGGCGAACGTGGTGTGCAGCCAGTTGTACCGGTCGACCGCCAGCCCGCACAACGTCGCCATACCGGCGATAATGCCCGCCAGGCCGCTCTGCGTGGAATACTTGACGGGTCGCTCCATCAACTCGCGGATTACCTTCAAATCCTCCGCTGCCTTGTCTCGGTCTTCCATCGTTTCTTATCTCCGAATAAATATACTGCCAAAGTACTTTGCTCTACAAAGTAGTTTGTGGTAGTTTCGCGGAGAACGCAAGAGAAAAATAAAAAAAAATTACCGTATGGCGTGATTGTCCATGGCAAATATCGTGGCTGTCGCTTTGCTCCTGCTATGGCACCCGGCATAATATCGAAAAACACATGGTCCCCAGGGGACCATGCCACCCACCGTTTTTTTGTCGGACAGAATAGTTATTCATAGCGTGGTAGCATTCCCAGGCCACCACGCGAAATTTCCCACGATGTTGGGTGGCATGGCGACACCGCAGGGGTCGCCATGATGGATGGCGTAGAAATTACCAATGATGGGTGGCCCCCTGGGGGATGGATGACGCAGAAATTGTGAATCGATCTTTCATGGCTATCCCGCAAAAAACGCGGGCTAATCATGCCACCCGATATCGTGGAAATTTGCACAGACTTGCCCCAAGGGGGTTACAAATCTGTGCCGCCGGTGCCGGCTTCGCGGCGGCCTGGGAAGGCCGCCGCGCGGAAATGAAAAATTCATTCCCGCATGATTCTTTCCCCAAAGGGCTGCCCAATCATAGAGTGGATGCTCTTGCTCTGGCAACGGGGGTTTGTTGTGGAGTTATCAGATTATCGTCTGTCAGACTATTTTTTCGGCGGCCTTTTTAAGTTCGGCGAGGGCGATTTTTTCCAGTTGGCGGACGCGTTCGCGAGTCAGGCCGATGATTTCGCCGATTTCCTTATATGTGCGTGGTTTTGGGTGTCCGTCCAGCCCGAACCGCAGGATCAGTATTTCCCGGCTTCGCGTATTGATTTGTTCCAGCGCGATTTGCATGGTTGGGGTCAACGATTCGTTCATCAGTCGTTGATCGGGAGTTGAGCCACGGGTATCGGTAAGCATTTCCGCGGCGGCCTGGGCTTCGTCCGAGCCGATCTGCGTGGGGGCAGTAACCGCCCAGATTCCCTGCTGGATAAGCTCCGCCCTTTTATAGCTGATTTTCATTCGCTTGGCGATTTCCACAATGTCGGCGGGCCGGCCTAGTTCCGACAGCAACTCACGCGCGACGCGGCGCCACTTGTTAATCAGCTTGGCTAGATATGCCGGAACGCGAATCGGCTGGCCGGTGCTTATCATGGCCTTCTTGATCGCCTGTTTGATCCACCACGATGCGTATGTACTGAACCGAACGCCCTGATCCGGGTCGAAATTTTCCACCGCCCGCATCAGCCCCAGATTGCCCTCGGCGACCAGGTCGCTGAATGTCATACCGTGGGATGAATACTGCTTGGCCAGCTTCACCACCAACAGCAGATTCGCGTGGATCATTTGCTGCCGGGCTATCGGGTCGGAGTGCTCGCGAATCCGCCGGGAAAGCTGCTGTTCCTCCTTAGCCGTCAGCAGTGGGGTGTTCTTGATTCGTTCCAGGTACCAACTGAGATCGTGCATGGTTGCATTGGCGGGCATAGTGTTGTTTCCTCCTGGGGAACCTCTAAAAATTCATTTCTGCTACGAACGGCTGCAATTGCCGCCGGCTTCGTTGTCGAGGCAAAATCGTCCTTGACGTAGCTATGGCTACGCCTGCGGCGAATTTGCCCCTCCGCCTTGCCCGCGACAATTTTTTAAATTTGCTCGTTCTCGCGACGAAAGCAATTTTTAGAAGCTCCTTTTATTCGGCCTGTCCTCACTTTTTATCGAATAGATGGAAAGGGCACTTGAATAAGGCGGAGAAATAAAAGAGACGAAAACTGCCGCGATTATTATCGACCGCAACGGCTTTGGTGAGGCGGAAATTGGGGCAGAATACTGCTGCTATCGCACGCAGATCACATAATAAGTTCGCGTAACAGTAATTGTTTCGTTGTAAGAGGACGTGTTATACGAGGGCCTAACGATCACCCGTACTTGTGATGGCCTCTGGTAATAGGTGGTGGTCGGCCTACGATGGCGTCCGTGGTGGTACCCGTGATGGTGTCTGTGGTGCTTTCTTGGGCGCCTTGGCGTCATCCTGGTTGATGATATCGTATTTGTAGTCGGGATACTACAGTTTCCGTAGTATATCGTATTTGATCCTGCTGAGATACTGTTCCCGTAGTATACCGGTCTCTGCCTTGTTGTCGTCGGTGTCGTGATCAGGCCAAGTACGCCCTGTATAATATTCATTGTTTTGTTGCCGCGGGAATAGCCACTACGATTCGTGTTGTATCTCCTCTCAGGATAGTTATTTACAACATAATTTCTATTCCATGCCGTCTTGTGTTTCCTGGGGCTGGTCTTGCGGTAGCTGTTTTTGCGGGTATGCGCGCGGTATTCCTTCCGGTCCACTTTGCCGTCTTTGTTGCGATCCGCACGTCTTTCCCAAGGCTTGTCGACCTTGGCCTGTTCCTTACGCTTCCGCTGAACCCTCTTTTTAGCCTGGCGGTATTCCTTCCGGTCCACTTTGCCGTCTTTGTTGCGATCCGCGCGCCTTTCCCAGGGTTTGTCAACCTTGGCCTGTTCCTTACGCTTCCGCTGAACCCTCTTTTTAGTCTGGCGGTATTCCTTCCGGTCCACTTTGCCGTCTTTGTTGCGATCCGCGCGCCTTTCCCAGGGTTTGTCAACCTTGGCCTGTTCCTTACGCTTCCGCTGAACCCTCTTTTTAGTCTGGCGGTATTCCTTCCGGTCCACTTTGCCGTCTTT
>JAIORC010000008.1 GCA_021108335.1 Phycisphaerae bacterium | reverse complement strand
CCTTCGCCGGTTACTATCCATTTATAGGTGGTCAGGTCTTCGGCGCCCATTGGGCCTCTTGCGTGTAGTTTGTCGGTGCTTATGCCGATTTCCGCGCCCAGGCCGTACACGCCGCCGTCGGAGAATCGCGTGGAAGCGTTTACCATCACGCTTGCCGAGTCCACCGCCTGGACGAATCGCCGGGCGGCGGCGATGTCGCGGGTGACAATCGCGTCGGTGTGTTTGCTGCCGTAGGTGTTGATGTGCTCGATGGCTTCGTCAAGGCCGGGGACTATTTTTATCGCGAGAATCAGGTCGAGATACTCCGCCGGCCAATCTTCGTCGGTAGCGGGTTTTATCTGCTCGCCGGTGATATCGGCAGCTGCGAGAATTCCGGCTGCGGTTTTGTCCGTTCGCAATTCCACTCCGGCTTCGACGAGTTGCGCGGCGATTTCCGGCAGCATCGTTTCGGCGACGGCAGCGTCTACCAGCAGCGTTTCGGCGGCGTTGCAGACACCGGGGCGTTGGGTCTTGGCGTTGAGGATGATCGCCTCAGCCATCTCCGCGTCGGCGTCGGCGTGGACGTACACGTGGCAGATGCCGTTGTAGTGCTTGATGACCGGAATGGTCGCAGCCTGCGTAACCGCCCGGATAAGCCCTTCGCCGCCGCGGGGAATTATCAGGTCGATAAGCCCCTCGGCTGTCGCCATCGCGGGTACCAGCGCGCGGTCGGTACTGTCCAGCACGGTAACGGCTGCCGGCGGCAGGCCTGCGGATTCCAGCCCGGCCCGCAGCGCGTCGGCGATTGCGAGGTTGGAGTGTATCGCCTCCTTGCCGCCGCGGAGAATGCACGCGTTGCCGCTTTTTAAGCAAAGGCCGGCTGCGTCGGCGGTAACGTTCGGGCGAGACTCGAAAATTATCCCCACCACACCCAGCGGCACGCGACGTTTTTCCACGCGCAGGCCGTTGGGGCGGTTGCAGGCTTCGATGGTTTTGCCGACGGGGTCAGGCTGGGCGGCGACTTCTTCCAGCGCCACTGCCATCGCCTCGATCCGGCTGTCGGTGAGCTTCAGGCGGTCTATCATCGCAGCCGAGAGATTGTTCTCTTCGGCGGCGGCGAGGTCTTTGGTGTTTTCCGACTGCAGGCCGACTGCGGCGGAGCGAATAGCTTCGGCGCAGCTTCGCAGTGTGGCGTTGCGCACTTGGCCGTTGACGGCTGACAGTTGAGCGGCTGCTGCGCGTGCGGCGATTGCTATTTTTCCGATATGTTCTGTGGCGTCCATAAACGTTCTCCCAAAGGCTCTCAAATAAACAAAATGATTAATGACAGGTTGTAAACGATATCATATTAGTGCCATGTTATGTAGACTTTCTGTATATGGCGGGTTGCCTTTGAGGGTTGATTCGGGTAAGAATATCTCTGTAGAAAATCTGTTTTTTCGATTGGGCAAGAAATCCTTCATGGACATGAAATATTCGGGAGGCTGTTGTGTTAGCATTTAACGGTTATCTGCATTCGTGGCAATTACCGCTGATCTTGATCTTTTTCGTCGGCTGGCTGGCAGGCGGCGGTTTTCTTTTTCAGAAGACTCTCGCCCGGCAGACGGAAGATCGTCGTTTTACTCTGGGCCGGGGAATTTTGGTATCGTTTCTTTCCGGTACGGTTGGCGGAATCGTAGCGGCGCTGTTTTTTTACATCGGCATCAAATTGCAGGGCGGCACTGGTGGTGTAATTCTCGGTGCGATTCTGGGTTTGGTGGCATTTCTTCCTTTGGCGTACATGGTTGTTTTTGCCATGTTCAAGATTTCACCCGGTCGCATTCTTGCCGCCTGTGTTCTGCCGCTGGGCGCAACAATTGTGTTGGCGGGTATTATCGGTGCTGTCTGCGGCGTGCCCGCTTATTACATCCGGATCGACCAGCTCGCACAAAGCCGAATCATCAACCAGACAATGGAAGACTTTCAGGCGATTCATTACGCTCTGTTTCAGGACCGCAGCAAAATGCCGGATTCCCTGGACGCCCTGCTGACAAGAAAAACCTTCACTGACCCCAACAGGTTAAAATCCCCCGCCGATAGCACTGGCAAACAAGGCTATTTCTATCACAAGCCGGATCGACATCCATCCTCCTCCGACGAGGCGGCACAGATGATACTTATTTGCGACTTTTCCGGCGTGCACAAAAACGGCCAGCGGGTTGTCCTGTATTATAGCGGAAAGAGCGAGGCGTTGGCGCCTGGGCAATTCGAGGATCTGTTGCGACAGCCAATCAATGAAAACTTCGCCCAAACCCTGCGAAAGGCTGAAGAAAAGTAGCCACCACCGGCGGGGTTGATTTGTTTATGTGGGCAAGAGTGGCTGTGCTGAACAAACCGGATTTTCAATTTGCCTATGTGTGGTTTTGCGGGAGAATTTGTGTTCGGCCCTGGCAGGGCAAATGGTGATCTCGCCCGTGCGATGGCCGATCGGTTGAGCCACCACGGGCTTGACGAGCCTGAGCTGTTCCGGTCGCCGGACGGTCGATGCGCCATCGGCTTTGTGCGACAGGCCACCATGGTTCCCGCCGGCTCAGCCCAGCCAATGTCTACGCCCGACGGGCAACAAACCATCGCATTCAACGGGGCAATTTACAATTATCGCAGCCTCCGCGAAACGCTGGCCGGCGAAGGCGCGACTTTCCGCACCGCGGACGCCGCCGAGGTGCTGCTGGAACTCTACAGATATCGCGGCAAAGAGATGGCCTCCGCAGCCGAGGGCATGTTCGCATTTGCGGTCTATGATGCGACAAAAGGCTGCCTGCTGCTCGGCAGAGATCGACTCGGCCAAAAGCCCCTCTGGTATATGCTCCTGGACGACCGAATCGTATTCGCCTCGGAAATCAAAGCCCTTCTCCACCATCCCAAAGCAAGCCGACAATCGGCCTGGCCCGCCGTAACCTCTTATTTGGCAACGGGTTACGCTGGTAGCGGTTCGGCGTTTGCGGGTGTGCAAAAGCTCCCGCCGGCTGCGACGATGCTGATTACCTCTGCCGGGGCAGCCTCACCGGAAAACTACTGGCAGCCCATATGGGAAACCGCCCAAGCCAGGGAGCTTATCGGTAACGAATCTCCAGCCCGCCTGGTTGCCGAAAGGTTGACCTATGCGGTCGAGTCTCAGATGTTATCGGACGTACCACTGGGCGTGTTGCTCAGCGGCGGGGGCAACTCCGCGATTATCGCCGCGCTGATGTGCAAAATCGCTGGCGACGGCAGCGCGGTGAAAACCTTCACCGCCGGGTTCGAAGGCTGCCGACATGACGAACGGGCCGCTGCCCGAAAAGTCGCCGGGCATCTCGGCACGGATCACACGGAACTTTTGATCAAGCCCGACCCTGCCGGCATGCTGGACTGGGTGGTGGGCCAGTACGACGAACCCTTCGCCGACTCTACCGCCCTGCCGACGTTCCTGCTCTGCAAGGCTGTCCGGGAACACGTGGAGGTCGTTCTGACCGGCAACGGCGGCGACGAGGTTTTCGGCGGCTATGCTCGATATCGGACGATGTACCTAGCCGATACTCTCAGCCCGTTCCGCTATCTCGCGGTCAGGCTCGCAGCCGCCCTTGCCAGGCCTTTCGCCCCGAATCACGAGCGAAATCGGCTCAGGCGGCTGATTCGCTTTGCCGACGGGCTTACTGATCCGCCGGCAATCCAGTATTTCCGATATCGCCGGCTGTTCGGACCTGACGAACTGGCAAGGCTGTTGACGCGGGAGTTTCTCGACGGGATCGACTCGAAGGGAATTCCGCCGGAGCAGGTGCCGCGGGAGCGGTTCTGCCGGCTTTATGAACAGTGCGACTTGCCGGACGAAGCCGCCTTCGCCCAGCGACACGACCTGCTTTCCTATCTGCCGGACGACCTGCTGGTCAAGGCCGACATTGCCTCGACGGCGGCATCGCTGGAGCTGCGCGCCCCGATGCTGGATCATCGGCTGGTTGATATCGGACTGTCGATCCCGGCTGAGAAGAAGATAAATTCCCGCAAGGGCAGGCTGATACTGGCCGAGGCGTTCGGGCATTTGCTGCCGCCGGAGGTATTCACGTTGCCCAGTCGCGGGTTCGACGTGCCGCTGGCGAGCTGGCTTCGCAATGAATTGCGAGACGAAATGCTCGAAACCCTCACCGACCCCGCCCTGCTGCGAATGGGAATATTCCGCGAAGAAGCCCTCGCCGGCTTGATGAACGACCACCTCAGCGGCAAATACGACTTCCATCGCCAACTCTGGACACTAATGGTACTGGCCCGCTGGCTGGCCAAAACAGGAACCGGGAACCGGTAAAATGGGAACCGGGGAAAAACCAGAAACAGAGGCTGACGCCCCAATGCCTAATGCCCAATGTCTGAAAACAACATGTTTGGGTGGCATGGTCCCTTGGGGACCATGTGTTTTTCGTCCCGCATGGGCGGGAGCACCTACCCTATGTGCAGCGATTGGGAAAACAAAAGCCGGGAAACATGCCTCGCGCGGTGGCCTTCCCGGGCCATCGCGAACCCGTGCATAAATACGGATAAACCGAAACCAGGAAAAACAGGCTGTAGGCTATGGGCTGTAGGTTTTACCTCAAGCCTCCGGTCTCTGGTCTCCGGCTCCCGACTCGCCCCGGCGGTTTTTTTCGCGTGAATCCTCAAAAAATCCTTTTCTCCGCCGGGAAGTATGGTATCTTCTGTGCAACACATAAGACATAGCCCAGCGAATGTTCCACGTGGAACACCTGCCGGGATTACGGAAGCTACAATGGAAAGGATGCCATCATGTCCGCGAAAAAAGCCGACTCCGCCTCAACCCCGAAAAAAACCACCCGCCGCCTCGGCAGGGGGCTGAGCAGCCTGATTTCGGAAGTGCCGGATGTCGCCCCCGACGACGCCCCCGCACAGGCAACCGGAACATACGAACCCGCCGCCGGACAGGATGTCGCCCAGGCCGGCCAGCCCCGGGAAGTTTCCGTCGAGCAGATCACCTCGAACCCGTATCAGCCCCGCCGGGATTTCGACCAGGCCGCCCTGGCGGAGCTTACGCAGAGCATCCGGCAGGACGGAATCCTTCAGCCGTTGGTCATCACGGATTCAAAGGACCACGCCGGTACGTCCGATAAACCATACGCCCTGATTGCCGGTGAGCGGCGTCTCCGTGCTGCCAAGTTGGCGGGGCTGCAGGCTGTGCCGTGCGTCGTCCGCCAGGCCACCGAGCGGCAGATGGCTGAGTGGGCGGTAATCGAAAACATTCAGCGGTCGGACCTGAACCCCATCGAACGCGCCCAGGCCTACCGCGACTACATCGGCCGATACAAACTCACCCAGGCCCAGGCAGCCGAGCGAATGGGCCAGGCACGGGCAACGCTCGCTAACTACTTGCGACTAAACGACTTATGCGAAGAGGCCCAGTCGCTCGTCGCGTCCGGACAGGTCAGTTTCGGCCATGCCAAGGTATTGGCGGGCCTCCCGGGGGAGGCTGAAAAACAAACGCATCTCGCCCGGCGGGTCGTTGCCGAGGGCATCAGCGTCCGCAAGTTGGAGCGGCTCGCCGCAGCCGAACCCAAAACCGCCAAACCCGCTGAGCCCAAGCCGCCCAAGGCTGACAAGCCAGCCTACGTCCGCGACATCGAGCAGCAATTGACCGAAGCCGTCGGCACGCGGGTAACGATCCTGCCGGGCCGGGCCAAGAACTCAGGCAAAATCGTAGTGGAATACTACAGCCTGGACGACTTCGACAAAATCGCCAACGCACTAGGCCTGGACACGCAAGACTGAAAAACCAGGCTGGATACCGGAGGTAATAGGCAGTAGGCCAGAGGGTCGGACGCCGAGCGCCATGGTCAGCGGCGAAGCCAATGGCTATAAAAGATAGTCCGTAGGCTTTGCAGCTTGCTGCATAACAGAATTACTACATACTCATACCTTCAAATAAGGCCATGTCGCCTTGTAAAAAGATATTGGGGTTAATTATATGAAATTGATTGGTTTGTCAGGAATGGTGGTCTCAGCAATAATTATTGCTGGAATATGTTTTGCGCCTTGTGCTTTCAGCGAGGCGAAGCAACAGAAACATTACAAACACCGCGAAATTTCGATACGAACGTCCTCTGTGAAAAAGGCTGTAATGGCTTTAGGAGAGGCGAATGGAATTGATTTAGACTTATGTTACGATAGGAAACAAAGACTTCTACGAAACCCCGCTAGGCAGTTTCGATTTAAAGGATTGTGTTTCTGGCAGGAGCTTGCGCAAATCGAACAGGCTTTTGACATCAACTTGATATGGGAAGGGGGGCCTCGCACGGGGAATATACAGCCCAACGTGCGAATCAGGTTAGCCAATAATAATCCTGGCGTTGAACTCGTTCGTATCTTTGGGCGATATCGTGTAATTGTATCGACTTGGCGGCGTGGTGGATTACCTCCAAAGGGTGCTAAAGTGCCCAGAGATTTTCGATATGTCACCTTAAATTTTCTTCCGGGCGAAAGGGTGTTGGATGCAAGATGGGTTCTTTCCAAAGACAGTCCCGGTAAGACAGATGGGCATAACTCGCCGCTCGGTGGAGTAGTTCATTTGGGAACGATTCCGGCGACAAAGGTAAAAAATCTGGCTGGTACGGTGGAGATTATATCGGGCAGAAAATGGAAAACAGCATGCATTGACTTGGAGGCGAATAAGAAGGTTTGTCCGCCAAAAAGTAATGCTATTACAGAAATTAAAATTGTACGAATTGGTGGTACCAATTTTGAGGGACTTCCGGGATCAATGTTTGAATTGACGAAGGAAAATAATAAATCCTGTAAGGCTTACGTGGTTGAATTTGCGATCCATGGGCCATACAAGGGACTACTGCCTTGCAAACCCGATGAGTGTGGAATAATCGATAACCAAGGAATAACCCATACGTCAATGTCGATAGGTACGGTTGGGGATTCAACGCTGTTAAAGAGTATTCCTGGCCGGTTTCAGGCGATTATCCTAAACTGGAAAACAAAAGGATTGCCAGCAAAGTTTAAAATTAGAGTGCCGACGAAGATGCATAAGAAGACAATTAATATTGGTGCGTAGCCACAGCCAAAACATTGTCCGCGAAGGAAAATCGGGAAATCCAGATGGTAAAGATGCGGATGGTGCGGAAATTGGGAATTGAATAGATCGTGGCTGTCGCTTTGCTTTCCGTCACGGCATCCTTCAAAGGAAATTTTCGGGAATGTCGGGTAGTTACCTGGGGGCACACGGCATAACGGGAATTGCTGAAAGATGTGCCGGAAAATTGTTATGCAACGAGTTGCATAACCTGCATACTAATCGAAAGGGCTGACGATGTCGCTGACACATGACGAATTGACTGATATTGATAAGCTGCTTGGGCGGATGGAGAAAAAAGCACGAAGCTGGCGAATCTTCAGGTGGATATTGCTTGGAGCCGGCCTGCTGTTTGCAGGGCAGGCAGTCTGGATGTTCAATCTCTTGAAAACAGCTATTTCCCCAGAGTTCAGTACCAGATCGTTTTGCATCGGCTACGTGCTCGCTATATTCCTGACGGGCCTTGGCAGCTGGCTCTTGACCGTTACTCTTATAGCCTGGAACAAGGGAAGGAACGAGGGGCTGTTGATCAAACTGGCGAAATCTTACGTCGACGAACAACGACCCATCGCGTAACCATGTCGGGTACATTTACAAACCTAGCGCGGCGGCCTTCATGGCGACCCGATATCGTGGGAAGCAGAAAAACACATGGTCCCCAAGGGACCATGCCACCCAAATATCCCATTCGCCATCGTGTATTTATCTTTCATGGCGACCCCTTCGGTGTCGCCATGCCACCCAATACTTTTTCTTACCATATGCTTCTGCGAGCAGAAGCATGGCACCCGGCCGTAGACTTTGCCTGCTACTTTCTTGCCATTTCCTTGTGGGGGCGGTATCTTCAGCGGCGGTAACGTATTCTTCTGAACGGGACAAACGCGGTGGCAGAGACGACGAAAATAACGGAGGTTCCGCAGGCCGTCGAAAAGCTTGTCGAGCTGTTCGGGCGTAACATCGAGACTTATCGAGGCGGGCGATATAACGAAACCCAGGTTCGCCGCGAGTTCATCGATCCGTTCTTCGCCGCGCTCGGCTGGGACGTGGACAACCACGAAGGAAACGCCGAGGCCTACAAAGACGTCATCCACGAAGACGCCATCAAAGTCGGCGGCGTAACCAAGGCTCCCGATTACTGCTTCCGCATCGGCGGCACGCGCAAATTTTTCGTCGAAGCCAAAAAGCCCGCCGTCAATCTCGCCCAGGACGCCAACCCCGCATACCAGCTCCGCCGCTACGCATGGAGCGCGAAGCTGCCGCTGTCGATCCTCACCGACTTCGAGGAATTCGCCGTCTACGACTGCCGCGTCCGCCCCAGGCAGGGCGACAAGCCGTCCGTCGCACGGGTCATGTACTTCAAATACGACCAGTACATCGAAAATTGGCCGCAAATCGCCGCCGTCTTCGCCAAAAAAGCCGTCCTCCAAGGCTCGTTCGATAAATACGCAGCCGGCAAAAAGAAACGCGGAACCGCCGAAGTCGACGCGGAATTCCTCAAGGAAATCGAAAACTGGCGCACCGCGCTAGCCAGGAACATCGCACTGCGAAACGCCGGCCAAAAGCTCGGCGTCCGCGACATAAACTTCGCCGTCCAGCGGACAATCGACCGCATCATTTTTCTGCGGATGTGTGAAGATCGCGGCGTGGAGAGTTACGGTTCGCTGCTGGCGCTCATCGGCGGCGACAACGTGTACAGCCGCCTGATGCAACTGTTCCGCGTTGCCGACGACCGCTACAACTCCGGCCTGTTCCACTTCGACGACGAGAAAGGCCGCGACCACGCCCCGGACACGCTCACGCCCGGCCTGGCGATTGACGACAAGGTGCTCAAGGACATTTTCCGGGCGTTGTACTATCCGCAAAGTCCCTACGAATTCTCCGTCCTGCCCGCTGACATTCTCGGAAACGTCTACGAGCAGTTCCTCGGAAAGGTGATACACCTCAGCCCAGCCGGCCGGGCGAGCGTCGAGGAAAAACCGGAAGTCAAAAAGGCCGGCGGCGTCTACTACACACCGCGATACATCGTCGACTACATCGTAAAACACACCATCGGCAAGCTTATCGCGGGTGAAGCCAAAAAAACCCCTCGGCAGATAGCAAAGCTGCGGTTCCTCGACCCTGCCTGCGGCTCCGGCAGTTTTGTGGTGGGGGCGTACAAATTCCTGCTGGACTACCACCGCGACTGGTATCTTGACGAGAAAAACGGCGGGCCGGGAAAACACACCAAAGAAATATACCAGGGCGCCGGCGGGCAGTGGTATCTCACCTCAGCCGTCAAAAAAAGCATACTGCTGAACAATATCTACGGCGTGGACATCGACCCGCAGGCCGTCGAAGTTACAAAACTCAACCTGTTGCTCTGCGCGCTGGAAAACGAAAACCAGAACACGATAGGCCAACTCGCTCTGATACACCAACGCGCCCTGCCGGACCTGGTAAACAACATCAAATGCGGCAACAGCCTCATAGGCCCGGACTTTTACGAAGGCAAACAACTCTCGCTCTTCGACGAAGAATCGCAATACAAAATAAACGCATTCAACTGGAAAGAAGAATTCCCGGAAGCATTCAAAAGCAAAAAACCAGGCTTCGACGCAGTAATCGGAAACCCGCCGTATGGGGCAGCGTTTGAGCAACAGGAAAAGAAATACCTCCAACAAAAATTTACGTGTCAAACATATCAGTTAGACAGCTATCAGCTTTTTTTAGAACAAGTTATTCGACAGCTACTTATATCTAACGGCCTGCTTGGGATGATTTTCCCTAATCCTTGGTTAACTAATATCCTCCAAACAAAAATACGACGATTTATAACAGGTAACACCAAAATACTTGAAATAGTACATTTTCGATTTCCCATATTCCGCAAGGTAACTGTTGATACCGAAATAGTCATTCTTGAGCAAGCGGAACCAAAGAACTGGAAAACACTGGCCAAGATTGTTGATACACTCAACGCTTTTACGACAGGCGAAACCGAGGGGCATATTCAAGAAATCATTCATTTACAGAACGAGTGGATATCGTCTGACGGAGGTGTGATAAATATCTTCATGAGCTCAGATGAAAAAAAACTTTTTCGCAAGATTGACAATAAAGCACACCCATTGTCTCTGTTTTGCAAGATCAACGTGGGAATCAAACCCTACCAAAAGGGAAAAGGCAAGCCGCCGCAAACGAGGGACATTGTTACCAAGAGAGTATTTGACAGTGATATCCGTTTGGATAATTCATATCGTATGTATCTGCGCGGCTGCGACATAAATCGGTATAAAATCGAACCACTAGCTTCGCGATACATAAAGTATGGGCCGTGGTTGGCAGAACCTCGCCCATCGGCAGATTTTGATGCTCCTGTTAAAATATTCATGCGACAAACTGGCGACAGGCTGATTGCAACCATTGACAGAGAGAAATATCTTTGCCTAAACAATATGCATATTTTGGTACCGTTACGTTGCGAACCGGGCGCCAGATATCTACTTGGACTAATCAGTTCAAGGCTGTTAAATTGGTATTATCGCGCATTAAATCCAGAGGTAGGCGAAGCACTCGCTGAGGTCAAAAAGACGAATGTCGCCAAACTTCCTATTCACAAAATCGACTTTTCCGATTCTTCTGACAAGGCTGCGCATGATCGTATGGTGGAGTTGGTTGAGGGGATGTTGGGGTTGCATCGTCGGTTGGCTGATGCCCGGACGCCGCAAAGCCAGGAACTCGTCCAGCGTCAGATCACCGCCACCGACAAACAGATCGACAACCTCGTGTACGAACTGTACGGCCTGACGGAAGAAGAAATCGCCATCGTGGAAACGTCGTAGGGGAAAGCCCCTATAATGTCTAATGACTAAAAAACGGGAACCGGGAACCCCCTGGGGGCAAGCCGGTAAAACGGGAACCGGGGAAAACAAAAAAACATGTCTTAAAAAAACGTGTTGGGTGCCATGCTTCTGCTCGCAGAAGCATGCGGTAAGAAAAACGTGTCGGGTGGCATGGTCAGCGGCGAAGCCGATGGCCATGAAAGATAGATACACG
>JAIORC010000299.1 GCA_021108335.1 Phycisphaerae bacterium | reverse complement strand
CGAAGGTCAAAGCCAACATCCAGAACATCACCACCAGCGAGATCAAGATTTCCGTGCTGATCGACCAGTCCCAGGCCGCCAAAGCCCTACAGGCAGTCCACGACGCATTCGAACTAGGCGGAAAACCAGTCAAAAAAAGAAAAACCGCTAAAAAGAAAACCGCCAAGAAAACCGCCAAAAAGAAAACCAAAACAGCAAAAAAAACCACACGAAAGTAAACCGATACCCCTCTGGCCCTTAATGGACGGGCTGGATGGCTCGCCCCTTCAACGGGCTGGGTCGCCCGCTCCCTCAACGGGTGCCATGCTTCTGCTCGCAGAAGCATGTTCGTTACGAATTCCATCATGGTTGGCTGCCGCGAGGCCACAGTTTTTGTAGGCCGGATCTTGATCCGGCAATTGCATGGCACATGCAATAAGGTTGTCCCACGGGTTAGCGACGAAAAACACATGGCTTGCAAGCAAGCCATGCCACCCAACCGCGGCTATTTCTCTCGGCTGGCGGCTTGTTTGAGGAGTTCTATGAGTTTCGGGTTAATAGCTTTGCCCAACCCCCGTCGTCGGGCGAGTCCTATTACCTTCCACGCATTGTCATAGTCCTTCTTATAATAATATGCCACGGCGAGGTTATTGTAAGCGTCGGCATACTTCGGATTCAGTTCGATGGCTTTCTTATAGGCTCCGATTGCACCAATAAGATCACCCTTCATCCTCAGCGTAACCCCGAGGTTGCAGTAGGCTTCGGCATTTTTCGGATTCAGTTTGATAGCCTTCTTATAGGCCGCATATGCACCAACAAGATCACCCTTCTTCTGCAGTGCAAGCCCGAGATTGCAGTAGGCCTTGGCTTCTTTCGGATTCAGATAGGTGGCCTTCTTAAGGGCCACTATCGCCCCGGCAAAATCCCCCTTCCTTATTAGCGAAGCCCCGAGGTTACAGTAGGCTCTGCTATACTTCGGATCCAATTCAGTGGCCTTCTTATAGGCTACGATTTCACCCGCGAGATCACCTTTCTTCCTCAGTGCATTTCCGAGGTTGTAGTGAATCTCGGCAATCTTCGGATTCAGTTCGATGGCCTTCTTGTAGAACGCGATGGCTCCGGCAATATCGCCTTTTTTTTCCTGAATACGCCCGATGTTATTATAGGCAATGGCATACTTCGGATTCAGTTCGATGGCCTTCTTGTACGTAGCGATAGCTCCAGCAACGTCACCTTTGTCTTCCAGCACCGCTCCGAGATTATTGTAGGCCTTGACATACTTTGGATTCACTTCGATGGCCTTCTTGTACGCCGCGATAGCTCCGGCAATGTCGCCTTTGTCACCCATCGCTTTTCCGAGATTGAAGTAGGCCCTGACAAACTTTGGATTCTGTTTAATGGCTTTCTTGTACGCCACGATAGCCCCGGCAATGTCGCCTTTGCCATACAACGCATTTCCGAAGTTGTAGTAGGCCTCGACAAACTTCGGATTCAGTTCGATTGCCCTCTTGTATGCCGCGATAGCTCCGGCAATGTCGCCCTTTTTTCCCAGTGCAAGCCCGAGGTTGTAGTAGGCATAGTCACCCTTTGGATCCAGTTCGATAGCCTTTTTGTAGGCTGCGATAGCTCCGGCAACGTCGCCCTTTTTTTCCAATAGAAGCCCGAGGTTGTAGTAGGTATAGGCGGCATACTTTGGATCCAGTTCGATAGCCTTCTTATATGCCGCGATAGCTCCGGTAACGTCGCCTTTGTCACCCAACGCATTTCCGAGGTTATGGTAGGCCTTGGCAAATTTCGGATTCAGCTCGATGGCCTTCTTGTACGCCGCGATAGTTCCGGCAATGTCGCCTTTATCATTCAACGCATTTCCGAGATCGTAGTAGGCCTCGGCGTCGCTTGGGTTCTGTTCGACGGCTTTTTTGCAGGCCGCGATTGTTTCGTCGAGGCCGAGCTTCTTTTCCTCGGCGGCGGCGTTGGAGGCAAACCAAGCCACGGACAACAACAGGAATACAACAGACAATTTCTTCATAATTTTCATAGTAAGATGTTCCTGATAAATACAGTTTTTGCAGGCCGGGTCTTGCCCCAACAATTGCATGGTACATGCAACAGGTTCGTCTCACGGGTTAGCGACGAAAAACACATGGCCCCCAGGAGACCACGCCACCCAAGACATCTCATTTATACTATGCCACTCCTGGATATTCAAAAAAAACCGAGAAAAACCTTCACGTTTTCTTGACTTTAACCGATATTGAATACATAATGTATACAGGATGAGGGTGATAAAGAAAAGTGTATTGAAAGAGTTTTGGGAGAAGCATCCGCGGGCCAAAGCCGGCTTGATGATGTGGTATCAAATAACCAATACGGCAAAATGGTCGAGTTTGTCGGATATCCGACGAACATTCTCGCATGCCGACCCGGTAACGACGGAAAGCGGGCGTCGCGTTGTGATATTCAACATAGCCGGAAACAAATACAGGCTGATAACGGCGATTCATTACAATACGGGTATCGTTTACACCCTCATGGTTTTGACGCACAGTGAATACAGCCGCAATCAATGGAAGCAAAAATTATGACTACCTCGACACTGCCAAAAGAAATACCGGCGACCTACGACGCGCTGGCTGGAATCCTGATTCCCCGCCCCGTCCACGATAAGGTGGATTACGCCAACGCCATCGAAATTGTCGATTGGCTGGCAGGCCGTGAACTTAACCGCGACCAGGAGGATTATCTCGAAGCCATTTCGACTTTCGTTGAGGCATACGAGGCTGCCCATTATCCCATGGGGCGCAAGAAAATATCACCCTTGCGTGCCCTGAAATATCTGCTCGACGAACATGGAATGAGCGGTTCAGACCTGGGCCGTCTGCTTGGAGCTCGTACGCTGGGGGCAGCGATTTTGCGCGGCGATCGCCAGTTGAGCAAGGAGCACATAAAGAAACTCTCGGAACACTTCAAAGTCGATGCCGGCCTGTTTTTATCGTGAGGCAAAAGGGAATCGTATAATCGTGGCTGTCGCTTCGCTCCCGCCACGGCACCCGTGCGATCTCAGATTCGTGGCGTAAAAACACATGGCTTGCAAGCAAGTTTTTGTAGGCCGGGTCTTGACCCGGCGGTTGCATGGCACATGCAACAAGTTCGTCCCATTCGGGTTCGTAGCGGCAAAAAACATGTTTTTCCAAGAGCATGTTATCGGAGGAAATTTCCATAAAGAAGGCTATCGCCTTCTTTTCGCCGGGTCAAGACCCGGCCTACCCAAAACGGTAAAAAACACATGGTCCCATTGCCACCCGGTATCGAGAAAGCATGCTTCTGTAAGCAGAAGCATGGCACCCGCAAACTCGCCACGGCACTCGCACACCGCTTGATATTCTTTTCCCGAACGGTTGTTAAAACTTTCCCGGGTGGCCTTTAAAACTTTGTCATTTCCAGGAATTCGTCTAGACGCGTGTTGATGGCGTTGCGGTCTATTTTCATTAGTTTGTTGAGGGAGAATTCTTCGAGTTCGAGGCTGGCTGTTACTGTGCCGTATGCGATTGCGCGGCGGAGGGTTTCGTCGTCCACTCGGTCCTCGGCTGCGAGGTAGCCCATCATGCCGCCGGCGAAGCAATCGCCTGCGCCGGTGGGGTCTGCCACTTTGCGGGCGGGATATCCCGGCAGGGGGTAGGCCCGCTCGTTGACGAACAATATCGCGCCGTGCTGGCCTTTCTTGACCACGCAGAATCGCTTGACCAGCCCGGCAATCTCCAAGCCGGCTTCGATGAGATTGCTCTTACCGGTCAATTGGATGGCTTCGGAGTCATTGAGCACCAGGCCGTCGATATTATCCAGCAGATTCAGCAGCAGTTCCCGCTCGGTCTCGATCCACAGGTCCATCGTGTCGGCGACGACCAGCGTCGGGCTTTGGAGTTGCCCCAGAAGCTCGGCTTGGAGCCCCGGATGCGTGTTGGCGAGAAATACGTATTCGCTGTCGCGGAATCGCCCGGGAATATCCGGGCCTCGTTCGCCGAGGACGTTGAGTTCTACCGATATGGTGTCACGCTGGTTGACGTCTTCGTGGTATCGGCCATGCCAGCGGAAGGTTTTGGAACCCTGGCGAACCTCCAGGCCGCCCATGTCGATGTTGGGATTGTCTTCCAGCGGCTTGAGGAATCCGTCGGGGCAGTCTTCGCCCACTACGCCCACGAGTCGAACCGGCGTGAAGAAGCCGGCTGCGTACGCGAAGTAAACGCTCGAACCGCCCAACGCGTCCACCGCCTTGCCGGACGGGGCCTCTACCGTGTCAATTCCAATACTGCCGGTTACCAATAAACTCATTTTTCTAGTCCTTAATAGTTACGCCGCCAGGTCAATCGCCCCGGCAGACTGGTATATGCACTGACTTCACCAAATTTAAAAGCCCGATGCCCCGCACGAGGTAATTATTCACAGACGGGAAAAAGTTTCCAATGCTTTTTACGGGAACGGCTGAAAAACTTCCGGGAATTTGCCGAATAATTCGAAATAATGGGGGCTACGTCGGCAAATTGCCGACCGGTGTCGTGGTGGCGGGCGGTTTTTTGGTAATTTTATCTCGCGAGCGTAAAAAAAACGCTTGAAAACTTATAAATGAAACATATAATCGGGCCTTGTGAGGATAAGTGATGTTTATCTCATCTCGCTTTGCACAGCGTCTCCAGCAGGGTTGTGTGAGCGGTAATATTAGTTATAGCCCCTTTTCGAATCGGTTCCCCCCCGGCCGATTCGATTATGAAAGGCGGGCTTAGTCGTCCCCCCCCACGACAGGCCCGCCGCTTTTTTTGCGCTCATTTTCCAGGGGCGAGTGTGTAACCCCCTTGGGGCAAGCCTGTGCCGCGATGGCCTGTCAAGGCCGCCGCGCTGATGCACAAAAACGGGTGCCGTGGCGGAATGCGAAGCCTTCAGCCACGATGTTTGGATATTCCCACGAATAGAACACGGCCTGCAAGCAAGCCCCTTGGGGACAAACCGTGCCACCCACCGTTATTGCCGTTATAGAATCGTGGCTGTCGCTAACGCTCCCGCCACGGCACCCCGCATTTTACCCCGCGCTCATTTTTTGCTGCCGGATGCTGGAAAATTATTGTCCCGCGGCGATGGCCTCGGCGATCGGCTGAATTACCTGCGGCAACAGGATTCTGGCGGCGAGGTCTTCGCACTGCTCGCACTGCTGCTCGAAGGATTTCTGCATGTCCATAACCTTACCGGGAACGGGATACTGCCGGACGGTGAGATAGACGCTGATAGGCTCTTCCTCGAATTGCCCGGTGCGCACCTGGTAGCTGCTGCTGCGGGTTTCGACGGAAATCCGACCCTGGAGATAGCATCCTTCGTCCAGGGAGAAGACGAGGCTCGGCTCGAATTCGATGGGTTTCGCGCCCGGTTCGGTGAGGAATCTGGAGAGGGGGCTTTCCTCCAGCAGTGCGTCGGCGACCAGTTCGTCGCGGTTGCCCACGTAGTCGAGATTGAACCCGAAGAGAATATCCATCGCGTCGATGTCCAGCCCGCTGATACCGAGATAATATATGCTGCGTTCGAGCAGCCAACTGTGAAGACGATACGCTTCCTCGATGCTCGGTGGATTGAAAAACCCCGCGCAAAGCCGGTGAGAATACATTTCCACCCACTGATAATTGCCGCTTTCCCGGTCGCCCTCAAGGACGTACTCCCCGCTGTCCCGCTGCTGGAAGCTGGTCATCGAGGGAAATTCCTTCTGCACCGCTTCGAAAAAGTGCAGGACGGTTTCCCTGTTGCCGGGCAGCTTCATCGTGGTCTGTACGTTGAGATTCACGAAGAAATCATCGGTTGCGTTGTTAAAATCCATGTTCCCGGTTCTCCTTGCGCCCGGTTAATTGCCGGGTGCGAAACGGTGTACTATACAAATCTTCGCGAAGTTGGCAATGCCTATTTTTTCCGCTTGGCCCGCACGTGCAGGGCGGCTGGCTTGTGCGAAACCGTATGCTCCGGCGTTATCGAACTGGTTACAAACGTGTTGCCCCCGACCGTTACGCCTTTGCCGATGACCGTATCGCCGCCGAGAATGGTGGCGTTGGCGTAGACGGTGGCGCCGTCTTCTATGGTCGGGTGTCGCTGGAGTCCCTTTATCACGCGGCCTCGCTCGTCCTTGGGGAAGCTTAAGGCTCCAAGCGTTACGCCCTGGTAAATCTTCACGTTGTCGCCGATGTGGGTTGTCTCCCCGATTACCACGCCGGTGGCATGATCGATGAAAAAACTTTCGCCGATTTTCGCGCCGGGGTGAATATCCGCACCCGTAACACTGTGGGCGTATTCGGTCATGATCCGCGGCATGAGGGCGATGTCCATATCCGTCAGCTCGTGGGCAATCCGGTAGATCGTTACGGCATAGAAGCCCGGATAGCAGTAGATGATTTCGTCGATGCTCTTGGCGGCGGGGTCGCCGTCGTAGGCGGCCTGGGCGTCCATAGCCAGCATGCTGCGAATTTTCGGTAGCCTTCCCAGGAACTCGTATGCCTCTTTTTCGGCTTCGTGCCGGCATGGATCCGGGACGCACGCACTGCAGGTTCGTTCCGTGCACATGCAATGGCGTATCTGGTCGGCCAATTCGTCGGCGAGCTTGGCTTGGAGATTTCCCACGTGATAGCGGATGTTTTCGTCGGTGAGTTTCTTATGGCCGAAGTAGCCGGGGAACAACAACTGCTGCAACTGCTTCAAAATCTCCACGATTTTTGAACGACTGGGCAGGAAGGTTTCCCCGATGCGGCAGGTTTTTTCTTCCATATCGTAACTTGCAAGAATTGCCTCAGTCAGGTTGTTCAGATTATTGTTCGCCAAATCGTTCATGCCGATACCTTTCATGCCCAGCCCAGCCGGCCGATCTCACTCAGAGCCTGTCCCGGGGCTTGGCGGGCAACGCGGTTTATGATTGTCTCATATCATTGTAACGCGATTCCGGCAGGATTTCACCCCCGCAAGTGGAGCGAATTGTGTAAATATAATCCGATGTCGTCATATATCGCAGCCGGGAAACAGGAGGATCAGTGCAACATTCACCACGCCGAGACAATGAAAGAACCGCCAGCCGACCAGGCAACATCTTAACACTTATTTTCCCGCCATGTTAATTAAACGAAGACGAACCAGGCCAATTCCGGCTGGAGCGGAAATTTTAAGCAGGGGGGTAGTGCTTTGCCCGTTGGGTTGCTAAGACCGGCCACTATTGCTTTGGTATGACAAATTCGTTTTTGCAAGTTGATATCGGACGCTGGTGGAACTATAATTAACGAATCGTTAGCATTGGGGTCAATGTGGAACCAAACCAAGCGTGGGTGGTGCGCCTTCGCCGCAGAAGTTGGGAGACTTTTTATGGTACGGCAAGCAATTTTCCTCTGTATCTTGGCCGGACTTCTCGTGGCGGTTGGGGGATGCAATCCCCAACCAGCGGCGATTACGGTTGACAAGGCGGAACTCATCGCCCGGAATGGTGTGGAACCCAAAGCCATCGAAATCATCTATCGAGCGAGCAAGTATCTCCAGCAGGCCAAGACCTTCAAATTCCAGGCCTACGTGACTCGCGACGTGATTCTCTATGACGGTGTGCGGGTACAGTTCAGCGGGGTTTCGAAGGTTACCGTGAAGAGACCGAATAAATTGCGGGCGTACTTCGAAGGCGACGAACGATCCCGCCGGAGCTATTTCGACGGGGAGACCCTCACCATTTGCTCCCTCACCCGCAACATCTACGCCCAGGCAAAGATATCGGGCACAATCGACAAGGCAATTGACTTCGTGTTTGAGGCGTTTGGCTTTTCGATTCCGTTGGCCGACCTCGTCTACTCCGACCCCTACGCCGTGCTGATCGAGAACGTTGAGAAGGGACACTTCGTTGGCCGGCACAAAGTTGACGGCGTAGTGTGCGATCATCTTGTGTTCCAGCAAGAGATGATCGACTGGCAGGTATGGATAGAGGCGGACAAAACGCCTCTGGTGCGAAAATTGGTGATCACATACAAAAAGGAAGAAGGATACCCGGAATACGAAGCCGTGCTCTCGAACTGGAAACTGAATCCATCGGTGAGCGACGCCGATTTCAAATTCACCCCGCCGGCGAACGTCGAGAAAATCGAATTTCTTCCGCTCGATAAGATATATGTAGAGGAAGAGGAATCCCAGACGGACGAAGTAGAAGAAGTGGAGGCGAAAAAGCCATGAAACAAACAAATACCAAAAGCAGAATGGGACGAATTTTGCCAATTCTCGTCGGATCGATCTTGCTGGTACTGATGTGCTTTGCGACACCTGATGTCGACGCCCGAGGCCGGGGCGGCGGAGGAAGCCGGGGCGGTGGAGGAAGCCGGGGCGGCGGAGGAAGCCGAGGTGGCGGGAGCAGCCGGAGCGGCGGAGGCCGAGGCAGCGTGCGACATTCAAGTTCGCGATCACCGAGCCGCTCTCGCTCACGTTCATCAAGCCGATCATCCTCGCGTCAAAGATCGCGGTCGGCCCGTCCTTCTCGACCTGCTACTGGAAACCGACCCGGTGCGGGAAACCGACCCGGTGCGGGAAATCGACCCGGTGTGGGAAACCGACCTGGTAGTGGAAATCGACCCGGTGGGGGAAACCGACCTGGTAGTGGAAATCGACCCGGTAGTGGTAACCGACCTGGTGCGGGAAACCGACCCGGTGGGGGAAATCGGCCTGGTAGTGGAAACCGACCCGGTGGGGGAACTCGACCGAGCCATAGGCCCTCCGGTGGTTACAGGGGTGGAAAGAAGCACCACCATAGCCATTATCACGGACGCCATCATCGCGGGTATTACCACAACAAACACTACAAACACTGGAGAAACGCACGCCGCGACTGGTACCGATATCGAACGATCAATCATCTGATCGCCGCAGGAACCTATATTGCGACCCGGCCTCGCTACTACGCGCCGGTAGTGGTCTCCGGTACTACCTATTACTACTGGGGCGGGGTGTATTATGTCGTTTCGGACGACCAATACGTTGTGGTCAATCCCCCTCCCGGAGCGGTCGTATACGCCGTCCCTGCCCCGACAACAGTGATCTACGCCAACTCCCAGCCGTATTACTATCTCGACGGGGCATATTATGTAGCCTCCGACAAGGACGCCAGCCTGCCCGAAGAAAACCCCGAATACAAGGACAAGCAGGAAGACTCCAAGCAAAGCGACCCCGAGATGGTTGAGTCGGATGACTATAACTACGAGGTCGTGGGGCCTCCTGTCGGGGCGACCGTGCCCTATCTGCCCGAGAAAGCCGAGAAGAAGAATATCAATAAAAAGACGTACTTCGTCTATGAGGGCACGTACTACCGTGCCTATGCCAGCGACGGCGACACAGTCTACATGGTCGTTGACGACCCGACCAAGTCGGGCGGATGATGTAAAACTGTGACATAAAGACACAACCTGTAAAAGACGGAGTAGTGCGTCAAGAAGTTCCGTTGTGGAGGATTGTGATATGACATAGCAATATACATGAAACCATTGTTGTCCAAAATAATTTAGCCTGACCATCAGGCTGTTGTTTTTTGTCCTGAAACCCGTGTTTGGGACGGGTTTCTATCTTTATTTTGCCCCCAATCCTCACGCATTTATGACCCCAATTCAGGTTGCCGCCTTTTGCTGTCCAACCAGTGTATCGTTGAAAACTGCTTGTTAAACTGCCCGGCTTCGGTAGCGACATCTTTTTGGCAACCTGTTGCTCGCTCATAGCCCTTCACCACAGCCGACACCCAAATCACATAGAAACGACTTTACCCGACAATGTAGCCGGGACCACAATACCAGCACAAAAACATGAAATGCGCAAGTTTTTCTTTTCTTGCGCATTTTCTTCTTGACAATTGTGCAAGATGTGCTAGAATTGCGCACTATGAGCATAAGTCAAAAACAAATCGCAGAGACTCTCAACCTTTCAGCGGGGACGGTATCTCGCTGTTTGAGCGGCCATCCCGACATACTTCCCCAAACCCGCAAAAAGGTTATCGCGCTGGCTTCCGAGCTTGGATACCGTCCTTCGGGATATTCGCGTCACGGGAAGCACGGCAAAACGGATTCGGGGACACTTGTTTCCTTCGGCGTGGCTGTGGCGGTTCTCCCGGACGATCCGGGCAGAAAAAATCCGACAGCGCCGGCTTATCACATTCTTGCCGGCATCAGTTCGGCTGCTCAGAAAGAGGATATTTCCCTGGTAACCCACTTCGTTCCTTTTGAGCAATGTCGCAAGATGAAGGAACCGGAGTTTCAGTTCCCCGCTTTGCGAAAAGGCGTGCTGTCTGGAATGATACTGGTTTACGATTGGCCTGATGAAACACTCCGGAAATTTTCCAAACTCCTGCCATGCGTAACGATCGTCAATCCGCATCAGGATCTAGGCATTGATTGCGTCGGCGACGACTTTTCCGGCGGTATCGAAAAAGTAGTCCATCACCTTTACGATTTGGGGCATCGGCAGATTGGTTTTGTATCGAACCAGACTGGCGGGTCGTGGTTGGCACCGCGTTTCGCCGGATACATGCAGGCGTTGAGGCGGCTGGGCCTGACTTGCGATCCGTCCATTACGATCAATGTCTTCAATCCCACCCTGGACGAGAATGCACAAGCCGACGCCATCGCGGAACATCGGAAAAACGGTATAACCGCCTGGGTCTGCGCCGGCGACGACGTAGCGTATCACCTATATCCTCTTCTGATTGCGCGAGGGCTGAAGGTCCCGCAGGATGTCTCGATAACAGGCTTCGATGGATTGACACCACCACCGCGTTGCCCGCATGTTACTTCCATCCACCAGCCGTTCGAGCGGATGGGGGCAGCCGCCGTCAGGAGATTGTTCTATCGGATGAAACATCCCGACGAACCACTCTGCCACACCCAGTTCAGCGGCGAATTTGTCAAAGGTGAAACAACCGCCCCGCCGAACGTGGAGTACAGGACAGAACAAATACAGGAAAAAGCACATAGTTCAGGAAAGGAGAAAACGATTGATGAGATGTACGAAGTCGATTGATTTTATTGGAGTTGTTTTTGGAATATCTTTTTTAACGAAGGAGCAGTGAAATGAAGAAACTAAGTATTATTATGTTGGCGTTGGCGATAATGTTGGTCAGCG
>JAIORC010000376.1 GCA_021108335.1 Phycisphaerae bacterium | reverse complement strand
GCGGACGGCTGCAAATGGACCTCGAACCGATTGTCGAGCAGGTGCAGGCTGCCCTCGCGGATATCCGCACCGACCTGCCGCTGAAAGTCGCCATCATGGGCTGCGTGGTCAACGGCCCAGGCGAAGCCGACAACGCCGACGTCGCCATCTGCGCCGGCAAAGGCAAAGCCGTCCTCTACAGGCAAGGCCAACGAGTAGGCAACGTGTCAGTAGAGCAAATAGTCCCGGCAGTACTCAAAGAAGTCCACGCACTGATAAAAGCCAGGTAGTTTTTGCAGGCCGTGACCCGGCCTGCGAAGGTTTTGCTTTTGCCAAAAGCGATTATTCGTTGTTGCGGTGGAGACTGGCGTTGAATTCTCCGACGGGGAAGGCTTTGCCCGGCAGATTTCTGTCGGGGTTCAGCTCGCTTTGGAGATAGACGCTGTCGGCGGGGATGTCGAGTTTCCGCTGGAGTTCGTTGACCAGGGAGATCAGGGTTTCCATTTGTTTCCGGCTGGGCGCTCGCGTGGAGAAATCGCCTATGATGCAAATGCCGATGCTGTCGGCGTTGAAGTCGTGTCCGGGGACGTAAACATGCTGGCCGGCTTCCTGTTGCGACCATAGCTTCGTCGGGAGGACCCGTCGGCCTGACGCGTCGGCGGTTTGCCTGACGATGAAGTGGCATCGCTGGGGCAATTGGTCGCGCGGGTCAGCAGAAGAATGCACCACAACTCGGCGCCACGGACGGGAAGCGGAGAAGCTCGCGGGCAAGACGGCTGACCGAATCGAGGCCATGCTATTTTGACTTGGACGCGGCGGCTCGGACTCCAACGCCATCAGCAACAGCGAACCGATAGTCATCGAGACCAGCAGCGCACCAAGTACTTTTGTTGTGCGGCTATCAATCATTTGATTACCAGCAATCGCAACAGTAATAGTACCAGACACGAATATGGCCTCCTACTCTAGTTAAGTTATCGACGGAATTCAAGAAAAACCGCCAATTTATTCCGGCAAAATGCTTTCACGCAGCGCGGCTGTAACACACGAAAATAGAGGCGATTACGAAGTTATCCACAATCAATCCCCCACAAAAATGGCGAAAAATCCACAAATTTTTACCGGCGGAGAGCGAAAAATCGGCATATCAGCAAAAATCCGGTTGTGCCTGGTACAGATTTGCCGGCACATACGAGTGTGTTACTCGTCATCAATGAGCATCCCGGTCTCCGGGGCTTCGTCGTCTTCGTTCAGTACGCCCAGTGATATCAGGGCTTCGTAGGCGGCGGCTTGTTCGGATTCTTTTTTGCTGCGTCCCCAGGCGCTGGGATAATGTTCCCCGTTGATCGAGACGGCAACCTCGAAGCACTTGCTATGGTCGGGGCCTTGCTCATCCAGGATAATATACTCCGGCGTGGTGGCGGCGGTTCGCTGGGCGTATTGTTGCAGGAGCGACTTGAAATTCTGCTGATGGCGATTGGCCAGGGCTTCGTCGATGAACGGCTGGAGGTAACGGAGGATAAACTCATCGGCTGGAGCGAATCCGCCGTCGATATAAATTGCGCCGATGATCGACTCAAGCATCCCGGCTACGACGGATTCGGGGATGCGGTTCGAATCGGCAATATCGCCACTGAAGGAGATAAACTCGTGCAGGCCGAGGCTTCGTGCAACCTTGGCGCAGGTCTTCCGCGAGACGACCGTCGATTTGATTTTGGTCATCTCACCTTCCAGCAGGTTTTCGAATTGCTTGTACAGCGCGGTGCAAATGCTCAGGCCCAGCACGGAATCGCCGAGGAATTCCAGCCGTTCGTTGCTTTCCACACGAGTCATCGCCACCGATGCGTGAGTCAACGCCTTGGCGAAAAGTTCCTGGTCCGAGAATTGATAGCCAATAGCTTCCTGGCACTGCGTGAGAATTTCCTGCTTCATCGCGAATCTCCATCGCAGGCCGATGACGGGAACCGCCCGACGAAGTACGCCTCTCAAAGCGGCTTTCGTCAACTGCCTGATAATAATAACAAGCGTATCGTGATTTGCCCGTTTAAGCAAGCCCGCGGATAAAAAAACTTTTCCCTTGCCCGGGTGCGGCGGGTATAATCCCGTTGTCTCGCTGCTGCCGCTTTTACGCGGGTGTGGCGGGACGGCTGGTGATTTTCAGCACCAGGTAAGGTTGACGTTTGACCTCCTGTGCGTACGGACCTCCGGTAACGGGCTGGAGACGTGAAAACAGTTTGAACATATCCGCGGGCCGCCGCGGCGACAGACATATCGGAGCAAACATGACCGACCCAACCGACCCCGTGGGCCAGGAGCTTCCCTTGCAGGATCCCCAGCCGGCTGACGAGGCCACCAGCCAACCGGCCCCCGATCACCCAAAAACACAATCGCCAGAAATTTCCAGCCAGCCGGAGACTCCCAGCCAACCAGAGGCGCAATCGTCGGAGACTCCCGTCCAACCGGAAGCACAATCACCAGAGACTCCCGTCCAACCAGAGGCCCCTGTCCAACCGGAGACACAATCGCCGGATACCGCCAGCCAAGCGCCTGCCGCCGACCAGACTCCGAACGATCCTGCGTCTGCCGACGACAAAAACAACGCCGCCCCGCAACAGCAAAGCCGCCGCCAGCAGGCCGAACCAACCGGCCCAACCGTAATCGTGCGTTATGGCCTGATGCGGCACATTGGCGAATTTCGCCATAATCTGAAAATCACGCCCCTGCCGTCCAGCAAGGTGGTGGTGCGTACCGAGCGAGGCGTGGAACTCGGCACGGTGGTAAGGGCGGTTACCCGCCAGGACTCCGCCGCCGGGCCGAATACCATGACCGCCGAGGTGCTCAACAAATTTCTGGATTCCAACGGGCCGGACTATCCCTTCCGTCGCGGCGGGCGAGTGCTGCGTGCGGCGAACCACCAGGATATTGTCGACTTTCAGCACCTGCAAACTTCCGCCGTCGAGGCTGGCAAGTTCTGTCAGCAGAAAATCCGCGACAAAAAGCTCCCCATGCGGCTGGTTACCACCGAGCACATGCTCGGCGGCGGGCGGATCGTGTTTTATTTCAACGCCGAATCCCGCGTGGATTTCCGCGAGCTGGTTCGCGAGCTGGCCAGCCAGTTCCGCACCCGTATCGAAATGCGACAGGTCGGCGCCCGCGACGAAGCCCGGCTGGTCGCCGATTACGAACGCTGCGGGCAACGATGCTGCTGCCAGCAATATCTCAAAGACCTCAAGCCCGTCTCGATGCGGATGGCGAAGGTGCAAAAGGCTACGCTCGACCCGTCGAAGATATCAGGCCGTTGCGGCAGGCTGATGTGCTGCCTGCGATACGAAGACACTTCCTACGAAGAACTTCGAAAGAATCTGCCCAGACGAAACACGTGGGTTCGAACGGAAGATTGTATCGGCAAGGTCATCAGCTCGCAGATTATTACGCAATTGGTGCGACTCTGGCTGCCGAACAACACGCAAGTCGTCGTCAGCATCGAGGATATCATCGAGCGAGACCTGCCCGAACCGGAAGCGCCAGCCCAGCCAGGGCGAAAACCGCGCCCGGAGACGCGCCGTCGGGCTGCCGCCGAACAGTCTCCTGCCGCCGGCGATGCCGACACGCGGGATTTGCCGGAAGAGTCCGAAGGCTCTTCGCAGGACAATCAGGGCGGAGATTCACGCAGAAAACGTCGCCCACGCCGCGGGAAAAAGCCCGGTCGGGGCGGGCAACCCCAAGGCCAATCCCAGCCGCAACGGGACAGCCAGAACAACTCGCAAAAAAGAAGACGTCGACGCCGAAAAAAGCCCGGCCAGTCCCAAGGCGGCAACCCACCGGCAGGCAATCCGCCCGCCGGCGACGCGTAAACAGTGGTGTGCCAAACCGGATGTGGCGTAGTAACTATTGCGAGAGGATTGCATCCGGGTGCATATTGAAATGCCGGTGTATGTTGAATATGATATGCCAGCGGGCTGTTTGAGATTGTCCAAAAGTTTCCATGCGACGAAAGGGATGTCATGAACGAATGGTATTGCACGGTTGATGGAAAACAATATGGGCCGGTTTCGCTGGAGGAGTTGAAACAGTGGATTGCCAACGGTCGTGTTAAACCCGAAAATCTGGTCTGGATGTCAGAGATGACGGATTGGGTGCCGGCATCGTCTGTTCCGGAACTCAACGCGGTAATCGCGGCCGCGGTGACCGGTGGGGCCATTCCGCCGTCATTACCCCCGCAAGCGGCTAACCCTTATGCAGCTAACTCTTATTATGCAGGTCAAGCCGGTGCTATGCCGGGGGCTGCGCCGGAACAGATCGGTACTGGCGGGCAAACGCCTAATGCAAATTTAACCGCAAAAGCCAGAAACCTGCTTGCAGGCCGATGGGGGCTGCCTATCGGTTTTTGCCTGCTTTTGTTCCTGATTAGCTTTGTTTATCATAGTATTCCAAATCTCGGTCAGCTTGTAGGATTAATTTTGGACGGACCGTTTTATGTGGGGTCTGCGTTATTTTTTCTTACATTCGCCCAGCGAAGGAATGCCCAGATTGGGCAAATGTTCCATGGTTTCAGCATGTTTGGGACCGCCCTTGCCGCTTATCTTCTCATGAGCATATTTATCTTCCTCTGGATGCTGTTGTTGATTATCCCGGGAATTATTGCATCACTAGCCTATTCGCAGACATTTTACCTGCTGGCGATTAATCCGGGTATGGGCGCTATGGATGCCATCCGCCAGAGCAAACAGATGATGGAGGGAAAGAAATGGAAGCTTTTTTGTCTGCATATAAGGTTTGTCGGTTGGTCGCTGCTTTGTCTTCTGACGTTGGGCATAGGCTTTATCTGGCTGATGCCCTATATGAGCGTTACTTTTGCCTGTTTTCACTACGATTTGTACCCACAATACCGAACCGTCTGACGGCAATATGAATGTCGGGCGGCAACCCGCCAGCCGGCAACAATACAGAATACAAAACCGGCCGGCCTGAATCAGGAAATCTCGATTTTCCTGGTCTTCGCCGCAGCCGCCCGCGGTAAAGTTATCACCAAAAGCCCATCCTGCAGCGATGCCTGGATCGCGTCGCGATCTACTTCGTCGCTTATGGCGAAGGCGCGGAAATATTCCCCGCCCACGAATCCGGTGTACGTGCGGGAAAAAGATTCGTCCGGCTCGGGCCTGCGGCCGTCGGCCATGAGCGTCAAAACGCCCTTGTCCACGCGAATGTCTATAGACTCTTGCTTGGCGCCGGGAACCTCGGCGACCAGAACGGTCGTTCCATCGGCATTCTCGTAGATATCCACCAGCGGTGTGTATGCATCTTCGCCAACCGAGACCCTTGCCGGCTCTACGTTTACGTTCACTTTGTTCTTGTTTTCAGGCATAATTGCACCTTCTCTTCCGTCAGGAAACCTCGATGTGCCGGGGCGCTACCGTCTCGAATTTGGGCAGCCTGATCGTCAGAATCCCCGTTTCCAGCGAGGCTGATATGCGATCCGCATCCACCTTCTCCGGCAGGACGATGGTACGGCTGAAGTCGCCCATGCCGCGTTCTCGCCGGTGATATCGACAGGCGGATTCGCCCTCGGCTGGCTCTTGTGTGGCGGGCTTTTTGGTGCCCGTGATCTTCAGCGTTTCGCCCGTGATTGAAAGGTCCAGTTCGTCGCGATTCATGCCGGCGACTTCGCATTCCACGATAATCTCCCCAAGGCCTATCAACACGTTCACCGGTGGATAGACGCCCCCGCCTATTCCTCGGGCTGCCCCGACGGTTCGGCCTGAAAGCTTCTCCAACTCCCGCTGCATCGTCCGAAACCCCGCAAGGGGATCCCAACCATTCGGCCATCTGAAAGTCGCCATTTTCTTTCTCCTTTATCAGCCTAACCTCTGAAACGAGTAAATCGCCTGCTCGCGAGTGTCGTAGATATCGATCAGCCGGGAAACATGAACAAGCTCCAACGCCTGGCTGACCGGCTCCGACAAACCGCAAAACTTAAACGCAAGCCCGGATGTCCCAGCCTGCTGAATCATCCTCAGCAACATCCCGACACCGTAACTGCCGATAAACTGCACCTCCGTGAGGTCCAGCACAATCTTCGTCGTCTCCCCAAACGCCAGGAAAATCCTCCCGACAGTGCTTTCCGGACAGTCGATATCCACATCCTCCTGCTGCAACGAAACCACGAGTACATCGCCGTGCGATTCGCAGATCAGGTTTTCGCCGGCATCTTCATTGGTATTCATGGCTTTATCCATTACTGTTCTCTCTGTTTCGGTATTTCAACATACACGGCCATTCATTACGGGAACCTCTAAAAATTCATTACTGCCGGAGGCGGGACTCGAACCCGCACTTCCCGGAGGAAAAGGGATTTTAAGTCCCCAGCGTCTGCCAATTCCGCCACTCCGGCATGAAAGCCTGCGTCTTTTCGCCCGATTGTCAATCTTTACTGACGAAAATAAAGCAAAATGATGAATATCCCAAAAAAACATTTGTAACTTATTCCAAAACTTGCCTTTCGCCGCAGGGTTGTATATTCTTTCCGGGAGAGTTTCACGGAACCGCGCAGGTATTACAAACATACAAAGAATTAATGAAGGAGCACGTCCATGCGAGAAGAATCACTGGCGTTTCTGAAGGAATTGCTTACCACGGCGTCCCCCAGCGGCTACGAGTCGGCTGCTCAGCGAATCTGGTGCGACTATGTTCGCGAGTTTGCCGATGAGGTTACCACCGACGCTTACGGCAATGCGGTAGCGGTGCTGAACCCCGGCGGGGATCCCAAAATTCTCCTGGACGGGCACATGGATGAGATCGGCCTGATGGTCAAGCATATCTCCAAGGAAGGTTACATCTACGTCCAGCGTATCGGCGGGGTCGATCCAGCGCTTTGCCGCAGCAAGCGGGTGAACATCCATACCGCCAAGGGCGTCGTCCGTGGAGTGATAGGGGCTACTGCGATTCACCTTATCGACAGAACCAAAGACATCAAAGCGCCCAAGATGCACGAGATTTTCGTCGATATCGGCGTTGCCGACGAGAAAGCCGCCAAACGCAAGGTAGCCGTCGGCGATCCGATTACATTCGTGGACGACTTCGAGATGCTCAACAAGAATATCGCGGTGGCCCGCGCGCTGGACAACCGGGTCGGCTGCTGGATGATAGCCGAGACGCTCCGGCAGGCGGCAGCAGCCAAAATCAAACCAAAATGCGCCATCTACGCGTGCAGTTCCATCCAGGAAGAAACCGGCTGCAACGGCGCACAGATGAACGTCGTCAACGTAAAACCCGATGCCGCCATCGCCGTGGAAGTAACCCACTCCACCGACACGCCGGGCATCGACGTGAAGCTCCACGGCGAGGTCAAGCTGGGCAAAGGCCCAACCGTTTCCATCGGCAGGGAGCATCACCCTGTATTGGTCGACCGGCTGCGTAAGATCGCCGAGAAGAAGAAAATCATGTACCAGACCGAGACGTTCTCCACGTCCGGCGGCACGGACGCGGTGGTCATGTGGACCAAGAACGGCGGCACGCCGGCAGCTCTGATCTCACTGCCGACACGCTACATGCACTCCACCGCCGAAATGGTAGACCTGCGAGACCTCAAACTGTCCGTAGACTGGCTGACCGCCTTCGTCACAGACCTCAAAAAAGGCGAACGGTTCAAAGTGAAAGTATAGTTTTTGGCAAATCCGACTTTTTTAAAAGTTACTCTGGCAAAATGTCCGATTATAAGGTATACTTAAATTGGGTAAACTTGAGGCCTTTAATCTAAAAGGTATAGGATGTTGGTTTTGGTCGCAAGATCATCGGCCGCCGCATTTTCATGCCAAAAGAAAAGGCCAATGGGAAATACGAGTGTATTTCCTTCTGCCGAAAGAGCAAATGCTTGAACGAGTCAGAGGAGCCCGTGAGGCAATTACCCGCCAGGACAGGAATGCCCTTTGTGACATGGCTGAGCTTTATCGCGAAGAGCTTCTGGTGGAGTGGGAACGGAAAGTGGTGTGTGATGACTGACGCTTTGAAACAACCTGAAATATTCCTGGCCGACAAGCAGGTTCGCCACGCTTTTGAAAAACTCTCCGCCGGGGCAAGACTTCCGAAGGACGCGGGGCGTATCTTGAAGAGGCGGCGGGACCTGGTTGCCAAGAGACAATCGCTGTTGCTCCTGGTCTCTTTTCTGGGAGAAGTCGATGATGCTTTCATAGAGATGGTGCGATCTCTGAAACAACGGCCGCCGTCTTTTCTTTTGTTTTCCAGGGATCTTCCCTCTCAAGCGATTGCCGAACGCCTGGCGAAATTACACGTGCGTAACCCGGAGCGAATCCATGTAGCGCGTGCCCAGAGCGAGAAATCCGTACAGGAGATTCTTCGCAGGCTGCTTTTAACGTTATGGGAGAAGGATGAACCCGAATGCATACTTGATGCCTGGTTAGAAGGTGATACCTTCGTCGTGCTGTCCCCCAGATTCAAACGGCTCCACGTGCCGGTGAGCAAACTGAAGCCGTTGAAGGGCAAGTCAAGAAAAGACCTGGAGAAATTCGAAATAGACGAGGATGGAGCATACATTTACTGGCCGACTTTGGATGTTCATCTCGGGTGGGAACAGTTCGCCCAAGCTCTTGACACGGAAGCCCATCTCAAAACATCTCAGCAAAGTGCAGAGTTTAACAAACGCTACGGCGAGGCAATACATAAGCTCCGCAGACAGAAGGAGCTGCGGCAGTCGGACATTGCGGGCCTTAGTGCAAGACAGGTGGGGCGAGTTGAAAGAGGGCAATGCCGGGCAACACATGCCACGTTAAACAAATTGGCCAAGTCGCACGGTATGAGTACGACGGATTATATGGCGGGCATTGCCGCAACGCTCGCCTGAAGATTATGGATGTATCCACACGGCCGTAGGGTGGGTGCTTGCACCCACGCGGAAACTTCGGCAGAACCTCCTGCCCTACGCACTATTCCAGTAATTCGTCCATTGCGCCGCTGCGGAAGCCCTGGAGGTCTAGGGTTATGTAATTGTAGCCGAGCTCCTGCAGGGCTGCGACGATTTCTTCCCGCATGTCGATAGCCCGGCGGAACTGGGCGGGGGACACTTCGATTCTCGCGATGGTGTCGTGGTCGCGGAGGCGACACTGGCTAAAGCCCATGTCGATGAGCGTTTGCTCAGCCTGCTCAATCCGCCGGAGCAGTTCCCCGGTAAGTTTGCGGTGGTACGGTACGCGGGTAGCCAGGCAGGGGTGCGACGGTTTGTCCCATGTCGCAAGGCCCATCGCCCGGGCGAGGTCGCGAACGTCCTGCTTGGTCATGTTCGCTTCCAGCAGCGGCCGGCTGATGCCCAACTCCGCCTCAGCCCGGCTGCCCGGGCGATATTCGCTGCTGTCGTCGGCATTGGAGCCGCTGACGACCACAGCCAGCCCCCGCCGGACGGCTAATTGCTGCAACTCGCGAAAGATGAACCGCTTGCACCAGTAGCAGCGGTCGGGCGGGTTGTCGAGGATATTACTGTCGGCGAGGTCGGAAACGTCGATTTCCACGAGTTGGGCTCCGAGCGATTCAGCGATTTGACGGGCGGCGGCGGTGTCGCATTCCGGGTGCATCAAGCCAGTCGCCGTGGCAGCCAAGGTTTTTTGACTGCCCAGCGTATCGACCGCCAGACCCAGCAGCAGCGAGCTGTCCACTCCGCCGGACAGCCCAACCACAACGCTGCCGAGGCTACGCAGGATTTCGCGGCAGCGGGTGTATTTGCTACGAAGATTTTCGGGCAGATTTTCCGGGTTCATTTTTCGGCTTGCCGCGAGGCGTTGGAGGTTTTTTATCGGTATTTTCGCCGGTTTTGTCGTCTTTGCCGCCCAGGGCCTTGTACGATTTCTCGCAGAAGTTTTGCTCTGCCTTGAAGCCGGCTTTTTTGTAGAAGGCTGCGAGCTTTTTGAATCGCATTTTGGGATCGGCGCGAACCGCCCAGCAGAGTTTGGCGAGGCATTGCGGGCACATCCACATGGGGTGTCGGTCGGATTCCTGCCGATTGTTGCTGCCGCACATGTTGCACTCGTACGCGGTGCAATGCAGCATCGACAGCACGTGGCCCATTTCGTGGGTGGCGGTTTTGAGCGTCCGCCGCAGGAATTGGCGGTACGCCGCCGGGCCGTCGTCCGGCTTGCCGTTGCGATAAATCGACTGGACGCCGACGCGATGTCGCAGCGACGCCTGGCCGTAGACGAAGTTCCAGCCCTTCCCCGGCCAAAGGTCGGTCGCGGTTATGCCGAACAGCACCAGGCCGTCTTTGGGCAGTCGCGGCCGAAGGACTTTGCTCAGGATATATGGGCTGAGAAACTGCTTCATGCCCCAGGACGGATGCGTCCGGCGAGCGTTGGCGGGGATGAGTTTGTCGGCAACGGGGTCGAGCAGCTTGACCGGCACGCAATAGTACAATCCCATGAACTCAGCGGTCTGCCGGAGGACTTTATCCTGCGTTTTGGTGAATTTGCCGATGGGCAAAATGTAAATCGTGGTGCGTTTTTTCGTCGGCGTGATGGGTCTGCACCTGAGATATTGCGCAAACGATTGGCCGGGTTCGTCGAACCGCTCCAGCCAATCGCCGGGCTTGGGTTTGCCGAGTTTCTCATGCAGCGGGGCAAGGGCTTTGATCGTTTTTCGCAGGGATACCGCTGAGTACGATTTGCCGGGCGGGTGCTTTTCCGGTTCGGTATACGACCGCATCACCAGCACGCCGCCCAGCAGGGCTGCTCCCAGAACCACCATGATGGATAGCCGGATTTTCCGCTTGGACGTATTATTTCGCATGGGCATAATTATTTCTCATAAGTGTAATTATTTCGCAAGGATATAATTATACGCTCTCGTATCGGTGGTTGCGTGGATATTCGCGATTTTTCGAGCGTCCTATTTCCAGAGGCCTCACAGCGCGCATAAATTACCAATGTTGGGTGGCATGGCGACACCGCAGGGGTCGCCATGATTGGCCCAGAAAAAATATCGGGTGGCCCCCTGGGGGAAAGATAGATCAGGTGGCACAGGTTTGTAACCTGTGCCGTGGTGGCCTGGGAAGGCCACCACGCGAAATTTCCCACGATGTTGGGTGATCTTGAAAAAGGGATGGCGTAGAAATTGTGAATCGATCTTTCATGGCTATCCCGCAAAAAACGCGGGCTAAC
>JAIORC010000050.1 GCA_021108335.1 Phycisphaerae bacterium | reverse complement strand
CGTCGCGAATGAATGATGCGATATCGGCCATGCTTGAACACTCCTTTGTTTGTGTATTGTAGTTTCAAAATTTACCCGCCGGCTGTCTGTTACGCGGCGGCTTGGGAAGGCCGCCGCGACGGGGGCGAAACTTACCCGCCGGCAGCAGGTCTGAACACGGCAAAAAGTAGGCGATATCGGAGTAAAAAGCAAGCCCCGCCTGCCAAACGCCGCATCGGCAGTCTATTCTTCTTGAACTGCGGGCGACTGCGGGTCATCATGGTCGTATGTATCGCGCGGCGAGGACATGTAATAGTAGTTTGGGTGGCATGGTCCCCTGGGGACCATGTGTTGTCGAATGTCCGGCGGCGTGGAAATAGTGATGGTCCGCGGAAATGAAAAATTCATTTCCGCGTAGAAGGACAAGACCGTCGCACTGCCGCAAGACAACATGCTTCTGCAAGCAGAAGCATGGCACCCGGCAGATTGACTTTAACCGTGCCACCCGACAAGAATTACTTAAACTGCCTTAACAGAATACCAGGAACAGGAAGGGTATTATGGCTGATATGCAACTTGACCCCGCGGAGGCTATGGGATACGGGTTTGTCCCCGGCGAATATCTCGCTGAAGGCCAGGACGAATACACGCTGCGTAACCGGCAAGCCGCCAGGCCGGCGGACTACTGGCGGAACCTGAGCGACGACGAAATCGCCCTGCTGGAGCAGCGCGGCAACACCAGCGACAACTGGCGAAACGTGCTCGTAGCCGATCCGTTCTGCCCAGCCTGCGTTCACAACTGCCAATTCTACGGGCTGGTGCGCATCGGCCAAACATCGCAGCAGATACTTTCGTATCACGACCTTACCCTGCCGGTGGGCCTGACCGACAGTTGCATCGTCTCCAGCGACATCGGCGACGATGCCGCCGTCCATAACGTCCGCTACCTGTCGCATTTCATCGTCGGCAACCGCGTGATACTATTCAACATCGACGAGATGCACACCACCAATCACGCCAAGTTCGGCAACGGTATTATCAAGGCCGGCGAGGACGAATCCGTGCGCATCCGGCTGAACATCGGTAACGAAGCCGGCGGGCGGAGCATTATGCCCTTCGACGGCCAAACCTGCGCCGACGCCGCCCTGTGGAGCCGCTACCGCGACGACGCCGACCTGATGACCCGGCTGGGCGAGATTACGCAGAACCAGTTCGACTCCCGCCGCGGCTGGTACGGGCAGGTGGGCGACAACTGCGTCGTCAAGCATTGCCGCATCATCAAGGATGTCATCTTCGGCGAGCACGCGTACGTCAAGGGCGTCAACAAGCTCAAGAACATTACCGTCAACTCGACGCTCGCCGAGCCGACGCAGATCGGCGAGGGCGTGGAGATGGTAAATGGCATCGTCAGCGTCGGCTGCAAGATTTTCTATGGCTGCAAGGCGGTGCGATTCGTGATGGCTCCGCACAGCAACCTGAAGTACGGCGGGAGGCTGATTAACTCGTTCCTCGGCGACAACTCCACGATCTCCTGCTGCGAGAACCTCAACAACCTGATTTTCCCCGCCCACGAGCAGCACCATAACGACTCGTTCCTCATCGCCTCGACGGTGTGCGGCCAGAGCAACATCGCCGCCGGCGCGACGCTCGGCTCAAACCACAACAGCCGTGCGTCGGAAGGCGAAATTCTCGCCGGTCGCGGATTCTGGCCGGGCCTGTGCAGCAATTTGAAACACAATTGCCGCTTCGCTTCCTTCACCCTGATCGCCAAGGGCGGCTACCCCGCGGAGCTGGATATCCGCCTGCCGTTCAGCCTGATAAGCACCGATCCCACCGGCGACAGGTTGCTGGTTATGCCCGCCTACTGGTGGATATACAACATGTACGCCCTGGCGCGGAACAGCCATAAGTTCCTGGCCCGCGACAAGCGTAAGGTCAAGACCCAGCATATCGAGTTCGACTTCCTCGCGCCCGATACCGCCGAGGAAATGTTCACCGCCATGGAGCGGCTGGAAGTGTGGACCGCCAAGGCCAAACTGCGCGCCGACGGCAAAAACCCCACCGGCATCGCCGAAGACGACCTGGCCGCGATCGGCCGGGCGCTGCTTGCCGGCGACGCCGACGAATTGGCCGGGCTGGAAGTGCTCGGCGAAGACATGGAATGCTCGCGCAGAAAAACCGTGATCCTCAAGCCCCAGCCGGCATGGCAGGCCTACCGCCAGATGCTGCATTTCTATGCTGTGAAAAATCTCATCGCATGGCGGCAGGAGAATCCCGCCTCCGATCTGCAAACCATGTGCGATGCCCTCGCCGGCCCGCGCCAAAAGCAGTGGGACAACCTCGGCGGGCAACTCATGACGCAAACAGACCTGGCTGCACTGCAGGCCGACATCAAAAATGGTACGCTGAACGACTGGCACGCAATTCACCGGGCCTACGACGCGCTTTGGACAAAGTATCCGCTGGACAGACAACGCCACGCCTACGCCACGCTGCTGGAACTACTGGGAGCGGATTCGCTCTCGGCTGCCCAGTGGAACAACGCCCTGGCCAAGGCGGCGGAAATAAAAAACACCATTGCCGAGCGGACGTATCTGTCGCGAAAGAAAGACTTCGACAATCCTTTCCGGCAACAGACTTATCGCAACCCCGAGGAAATGCGGGCAGTCATCGGAACCATCGAAGACAACCCCTTCGTCATCCAGATGCGACAGGAAGCGGAAGACTTCAGCCGGCTGGCCCAATCACTGAAAGTAGACGAATAGTCGTAATTTCATAAAAGGCTGTCTCCATTTGCCTGTACAATGCAAGTATGCATACCGACCGGGATTATTCTTTGGCCAGGCGGGAAATGGTAGCCGCCCAGATTCGCAGCCGGGGCATTGCCGACGAGGCTGTCCTGGAAGCGATGGCCGTCGTCCCCCGCGAACGATTCGTGCCGGCAGAATACCTCCTCGAAGCATACGCCGACTGCCCTCTGCCGATAGGCCACAACCAGACGATCTCCCAGCCTTACATAGTCGCCCTGATGCTGGAACTCCTGGGCCTCGATAGCAATTCCCGCGTGCTGGACGTCGGTGCCGGCAGCGGATACCAGACAGCCCTGCTGGCCAGGCTGGCCGGCGAGGTTTACGCTATAGAGCGGATCAACCAACTTGCCCGGCAGGCCGAGGAAACCCTGCGGGAACTCGGGGCGAAAAACGTAACCTTCACCATCGGGGACGGCAGCCTGGGCTGGCCGGAACAAGCACCGTTCGACCGCATTATCTGCGGGGCGGCGGCTCCGGAAATTCCCCCTGCATGGATCGAGCAGCTCGCCGACGGCGGGCGGATTGTCGCGCCGGTCGGTGGAGAAATATTCCAGGACATAGAAATACTGGAGAAACGCGGCGGCAAAATCCATCGCCGGCAGGCATGTGCCGTCCGATTCGTAAGACTGATCGGCAAACAGGGATTCAGCGGGTAACTGCCAAATCGTGAAATAAGGGTGGCTGACGGGGCTCGAACCCGCGACCCTCGCGACCACAACGCGATGCTCTGGCCAACTGAGCTACAGCCACCATGTTCTTCATTTCCCCGCGAAACTCAACGGGGGACGCGGTACAGTATCACCAAAGGCTGAATCTGTCAATATTCAACTTCGCGATTTCTTCAGGCGTGAACAAACATCGCGGCTGTCGCTTCGCTCCCGCCACGGCACCGGGCTTACCAGTATTCCATCAGTCCAAACAGCAGCAGTATTCCCCCGCCCAGCAAAGGCCCGAGGACCATGGAGAGGAACGCCAGGCTGAAGAATGGATGGTCGGTACCTTCATCGATCCAGTTGGTAGCCGCCAGTGCGCCAACCACCAACAAGACCCCTCCAACCAGAATAAATGTTACGCCGAGCATGATTTCCGAAGTTTAGAGGGCAACTAAAGGTTAAAGCAAGCCGAAAAACCCCGCCGCCGGAAATATCTCGAAGATTTAACGCCTTTTTCACAAAACACAACTTGCAAGCAAGCGGATAACAAGAAAAATCACTGCTGGTGAAGATTATCTGTTCAGAAAGTTTTTACTGAAGCACAGGCATGATTTTGCTATCATGAAAGTGCAAAACAAATTACAGTAAAAACACCGTTCCCCAACGAGTTATCTTGACCCGGGGCAGTCTTTCATGAATAGGGTGGTTGGTTCTGCCGGAGACAGGTTCACCCACGCAGTGGGCGGAAGCACCCTCCATACGATCTGCAAACGTGGCGTCCTGGGAAGGCCACCACACGAGATGGGTAACATGGCGACAATTTAATTTGTCGCGGAGCAAAGAGTAAATAGTGACCGCTGAAGAAGACAAAAAATTATCACAGGACGCGCCGCTGGCCTTGAGCTACGGCGGCATGCTGCGCTGGATTCTGCCGTCGATGCTGTCGCTGGCGATATTCGGCGCGTTGCCGACGTTCCTGGTAACCAGTTGGGCCGGCGTGTGGGCCGAGCTTGGGGCTGGAGTCGTCGTAATCAGCGTAATGCTTGGCAACGGTGTGCTTGTCGTGGCGGCTGCGAGGAAAAGCGCCCGCGACGCGTCGGTGGTTTTTTCGGCGTCGAGTTGGATTCGCATGTTCGTCTGCCCCGGCCTGACCGCGTTGGCGTGGCTGATTTTCGACCTCGCCGTCATGCCGCTGGGCGTGTGGATGCTGATTTTCTATCTTTCCGGCCTGGCGATAGAATGCGCATGGATTGTCCGGGCATTGCGGAAGCACGTCCGGCAGTTCGACGCCGCCGGCAAAACCGACGACGCGGAAGGGGGACGGTAATATGCTGGCGGCAGGTTCTCCCGGCGATTTCCTGATGAGTCACGTGGTCGATCACCCCTGGCCGGGCTGTCAGGTTACCATCTTCGGCATGGAGATTACGTGGATGAGCAGCTCTATCGCCTCGATGATTATCGTGGGGCTGGCGTTGTGCATCATTCTACCGCTACGTGCGAAGCGGGCGGCAGCCACCGGCAAGGGTGGCATACTGGAGGTAACCGTCCTGTTCGTCCGCAATAACATTGCCATCCCCGCCCTGGGCGAGAACGCCAACCGGTTTCTGCCGATGCTGCTGACGATGTTCGTGTTCGTGCTGGGGATGAACCTCATCGGCCTGCTGCCGATTCAGCCGCTCTGCCACGCCATTCCCGGCAATGAATATATGGTCGGGGCAACGCCGACCAGCGTGCTGACCGTCTGCGGGGCGTTGGGCGGCATAACACTGGTAACCATTCTTACAATGGGCGTCTGGCGGGCTGCCCAGCGGAAGCGGGAATCTTCCAATTGGCCGATGGCACTCTGCATAGCCGCCTGTCCGGTACTGTGGGTAATGAGCCTCGCCCCGAATGTGCCGGGAACCGTCGGCAAAGTGCTGGCTTTGCCGCTGGCGGCGCTGGAATTCATCGGAGCAATCGCCAAGTGCTTCGCACTGATGGTGCGTATTTTCGCGAACATGCTGGCGGGGCACTTCCTGCTGGCGGTGATGATGATGTTCATCGTCCGAACGCTGGTGTCCACGATTATTTCCGTGATGGACCCGGCTATGGAAAACGAGATACACTTTTTCTACATCGGCCCGGTGTGCATAGTAGCCAGCGTGCTGGTCGATCTGATGGAACTACTGGTAGCCGGGCTGCAGGCATACATTTACACGTTCCTGTCAGCGATGTTTTTCGGCTTATACATAGAAGCGTCGCATTAAGGTTTTTTAGAAACCGCGTGGGCGGGAGCACCCACCCTACAGCCTAATGTCCAATGTCGGGTGCCCCCCAGGGGGCGGTAATAAAACGCATTGGGTGGCATGGCGACACCGAAGGGGTCGCCATGAAAGATAGATACACAATGGCAGTTTTTTAGACATTAGACATTGGGCATTAGTCATTGGCCGCGAGGCAGTTTTACCGTACAATGATAAATTCGTTTATCTTTATTCAGCCGGGGAAACTTCCGGTGCAGGAGAAAACTAATGAAGAAATTCAGCAGTGTAGTGTTGGTGTTACTGATTCTCGGTGCTACGCCGGGAATGGCGTTTGCCGGGGACCCAAACCCGGATCCGAAGGGTTCGGGTTCAACGCAGCACCCGCCCACGGCGACGCAGACAATTGCCAAATCCGAGTCGATGTCGCTTGGAAAGGGCATAGCCATTGGCCTGGCATGCGTTGGCGCGGGCATTGCCGCTATTGGCGGCGGATTTGCCGTTGCCCGTATCGGCGGCAATTGCATCGAGTCGATGGCCCGTCAGCCCGAAGCGGCCGGCGCGATGTTCGCTCCGATGATCGTAACGGCTGCGATGGTCGAGGGCGGTATGCTCTTCGCCATCGTGGTGTGTCTGCTGGGCGTACTGGGCATTTGACGCTACCGGAAGGCGGCTGAGCGATGGGTTTTCGGCGGACGTACGGCGGGGGTTTCGCCGTTGCGACAGCGGCGGGGGTGTTTTGCGCGCCGACGGTGGCGTTGGCTGGCGGCATGCCGTACCCCGGCGATCCCGGCCAGGGCATCGCGGCGGTTCTGATTTTCGTGATCCTGCTGCTGGTGCTGCGGAAGTACGCGTGGAAGCCGATACTCGGCCAATTGCAACACCGGGAAGAAGATTACGCAAGTAAGGTTTCCGACGCCGAGGAAAAACAGGCACTTGCCGACGAGCTGGTCCAGGAATATCACCAGAAACTCGACACAATCGAGACCCAAACCCAGGAAATGCTGGTCGAGGCCCGGAAAGACGCCGCCGTCGAAAAAGAGAAAATCATCGCCGAGGCGCGATCGGAAATCAAGCAGGCCCGCGCTCGGGCGGACGAAGATATCGACGACGCACGCAGCCTGGCACGGCAGGATATTCAAACCCACACCGCCGACATGGTAAGCGATATCGTCAAGCAGGTGCTGCGGAAGGAACTGACCGACGACGATCACAGCCGTCTGATAACCGAAGTCAACGAGCAGATTGCACGACAGCCGGCGGAGGGCAAATCATGAGTGTTTCCCTCCAGCAGCAAGATCGGACGGTGCTGAATCCCGATAATATCGGCGTCGCGACGGTCTACGCCGAGGCGCTGGCGGAAATGTTCCCCGGGCCGGAGAAGGCCGACGATGCTCGCGACCTTGCCGACGAATTGACCAGCCTCGGCCAACTGATTCATGAGATCGACGGCGGTGCGGAACTGCTGGCTGCCGCGTTGCTGAACAACCGGCAGCGAAACGCCCTCGTCCAGCGTGTCTTCGGCGGAAAAATTTCTCCGGCAGCCGAGCAGTTGCTGGGCGTGCTGGGGCGGAATCATCGCCTGGGGCTGATCGGTGCAATTGGCTGCCAATTGGACAAGCTGCTTGACAGCCGTCGCGGGCTTGTGGAGGTGATTGTACGCACGGCTATACCGCTGGCGGACGACCAGCGACAGGAGCTGAAACAGACACTGGCTAAGACGCTGAAAGCCGATCCGGTACTGAATGTAGTCGTCGATCCGGAGATTCTGGGCGGCCTGGTGATCCAAGTCGGCGATACAGTCTACGACGCGTCAGTCGCTGGAGACATAGACCGTATTGTAGAAGCAATGAAAACCCCCGGCGGCACAGGTTTATAGTCTGTGCAATGGTGGATGGAACTGGTGGCACAGGTTTGTAACCTGTGCCGTGGTGGTCTGAAAAGGCCACCGCGCGGGAACCGGAAAAACACATGGCTTGCAAGCAAGCCATGCCACCCAAACCAAATGCTGGGTGGCATGGTATGGGTGGTACAGGTTTGTAACCTGCTCAGTGTTGGGTGGCATGGCGACACCGAAGGGGTCGCCATGAGGAACGACGCATGATGACGATGGTTTTTTTAGACATTAGGCATTAGTCATTAGACATTAAGCTTTTCACGAAAGGCGTAATAGCGAACGATGAAATTCAGAGCCGATGAAATTGCCAGCGTACTGCGCGAGGAAATCGCCAATTACCGCCATAAGATGGACGTCGCCCGCGTTGGGCGCGTGCTGGAGGTGGGCGACGGGATAGCCCAGATTTTCGGGCTTTCCGAAGCGATGGCCGGCGAGATGCTGGAGTTTGAATCCGGCGCGATGGGCCAGGTGTTCAACTTGGAAGACAATTCCATCGGCGCGGTGATTTACACGCACGGCCAAACTGTCAAGTCCGGCGACACCGTGCGGTCTACCGGAAGGTTGCTGTCCGTGCCGGCTGGCGAGGCGATGCTCGGGCGGGTAATCGACCCGCTGGGCAATCCGCTGGACGGCAACGGAGCCATCGCCACCGACGCTCAACGCCCCGTGGAGTTCCAGGCTGCCGGAATCGCCGAACGCCAGCCCGTCGACGAACCGCTGCAGACGGGCATCAAGGCGGTCGACGCGATGATGCCGATAGGCCGCGGCCAGCGGGAACTGATTATCGGCGACCGCAAAACCGGCAAAACCGCCTTGGCCATCGATACGATCATAAATCAGAAAGACACCGGCGTGGTGTGCGTCTACGTCGCCATCGGGCAGAAGGAATCCACCGTCGCCGGCGTAGTTGAAACGCTGCAAAGTTGCGGCGCGATGGAGCACACGATTGTCCTGAGCGCGTCGTCGTCGGCAGCCGCTCCGCTGCAATACATAGCCCCGTACGCCGGTTGCAGCATCGCCGAGCATTTCATGCTGCAAGGCCGAAGCACTCTGGTGATTTACGACGATCTGAGCAAACAGGCCGCGGCATATCGGCAGATTTCGCTGCTGCTGCGTCGCCCGCCGGGCCGGGAGGCATACCCCGGCGACGTGTTCTACCTCCACAGCCGGCTGCTGGAACGGGCGTGCAAACTGGCGGAAAAATACGTAATCATTCCCGCCGACGCCGACGAATCCGCCGAGCCGGTCAACGGGAAAATCTACACCGGCCCACTGGAGCAGGCCGAGGGGCTTGCGGACATGGAGCAACTCGCCGGCGGGCAAAAACAAAAGCTAAAACTTCATCGCCTGAGCAATTCCGGCGGATCGATGACCGCCCTGCCGATCTGCGAGACGCAGGAGGGCGAGGTCTCGGCTTATATTCCCACGAACCTGATCTCGATTACCGACGGGCAGATTTATCTCGAACCGAAGCTGTTTTTCGCGGGCACTCGCCCGGCTATTAACGTGGGCATTTCCGTCAGCCGTGTCGGATACAAAGCCGCCATCAAAGCGATGAAGCAGGTGGCGGCGTCGCTGCGGCTGGACCTTGCAGCCTTCCGCGAACTGGAAAGTTTCTCGCAACTGGGCATGGAATTGGACGATGCCAGCCAGCGGAAACTCGACCGCGGCAAGTGCATGGTACGGCTGTTGACGCAACCCCAGTATCAGCCGATGGATGTGATCGACCAGGTTCTCGCAATCGCCGTAGCCAACAGCGGCGAACTGGACGAGCTGAAACTCGACGACGTGCCGCTGTTCGAAAAAGGCGCGATCGAATACATCCGCACCGAACATGCCGAACTGTATCAGGAATTGTGCGAGGACAAAGCCATGCCCAACGACCGGGCCAGACGCATCGGCTTTCTCGCGAAGGAATATAAAAAATCGCTTTGGGAAGACCAGCAGAAAGCCCGGCGAAGAAAAAAACGCGGCGAGACGGAAAAGCCATCGGCCCTGCCGGCATTGTAGATAGTGAGCAGGTGGCACAGGTTTGTAACCTGTGCGAAAACCGCGTGGGTGCAAGCACCCACCCTACAGTTGTGGGTGGCATTGAAATTGTAGGGTGAGTGGTTCTGCCGAAGGCAGGTTCACCCACGCGGAGTGACGAAAAACACATGGCTTGCAAGCAAGCCATGCCACCCAAAACAGATGTAGGGTGGCATGGCAACACCGCAGGGGTCGCCATGAAAGATAGATGCACAATGGCGGCTGTTTTTTAGACATTAGACATTGGTCATTAGACATTAAGGTTTTATAACGATTGGCTAAGGCACGAAAAATTTTGGCTCGCAAGAAGGCTGTCGACAGCATCTACACCGTTACCAGGACGATGGAGATGGTGGCTACCGCGCGGTTCAAGCAGGCGTTTCGTCGCTTTACCGTCGCGAGGGATTACATTCGCGGCTGCGGCGACCTTGTGGGCGATATCCTGCTACGCAGCGACCGCAGCAAGCTGTCTCATCCGCTGCTGCACCCGGAATCTTTCAGTTACAAAAAAGAGTCGCACCGCGTGGTACTCGTTATCACGTCGGATCGAGGCCTGTGCGGCGGGTACAACATGGCGGTGCTGAGGCTCGCGGCGGAGCATCTGGCGAAACTGGACGGCGACGGCCAAAGCCGGCAGCTGCACATGGCGGGCGATCGCGGCATACGGCAGATGCGAGCCGACGGCTATGATATCGCCGAAACCCACGCCGCCTTTGAAGGCAAAGCCGGCGAGTGGCACGCGGTGTCACGACTTGCCGACCGGTTCATCAGCGGATTCCTCGACATGGATATTTCCGGCGTGGACATCGTTTATTCGCAGCTGATCGGCACGGGCAGGCACGAACCGGCGATCCACACGCTGCTGCCGCTGGAACTGCCCGAACCGCCCGATTGCGACGAATGGGAACTGAAGGAAATCCTGGCCAGTCGCGTGGAATACGAGTTCGTGCCCTCGGTAAAAATAATGCTGGAGCGACTGCTGCCGACAACGGTTCGCCTGCAACTGTTCCAGTGCTTCATGGAGGCGGCGGTTACGGAGCAGATCGCGAGAATGGGCTCCATGCGGGCGGCAAGCGAAAGCGCCGAGGAAATGATCCAGAACCTCAACGTAAAATACAATCGCACGCGGCAGTCGCAGATTACAACGGAACTGACAGAAATACTGGGCGGCCGGGTAGCACTGGAATAAAGGCGCGGGCGGAACGCCCGCAATGACTAATGACTAATGACTAATGACTAATGACTAATGACTAATGACTAATGACCAATGTCTAATGTCTAAAAAACCTTAAAAACCAATGACTAATGTCTCAGAATTGATTGTCGGGTGGCCATGAAGAATCGTGCGGAAACCGCGTGGGTGCAAGCACCCACCCTACAATCGTGGGTGGCACGGCTTGCCCCTTGGGGGCAGGCTTGCAAGCCGTGTAGTTTCGACCTCCCACGATGTCGGGTGGCATGGTCAGCGGCGAAGCCGATGGCCATGAAAGATAGACGCACGACGGCGGCAGGGTTTTTTTAGACATTAGACATTGGTCATTAGACATTAGTCCCTGGACATTGGACATAGCGTTTGACACACTGAAACGAAGGTAAAAACTATGGCTGCAGAAGGTAAAGTAGTAGTGGAAGGTAAAATAGTACAGGTTATTGGTTCGACGTTTGACGTGG
>JAIORC010000381.1 GCA_021108335.1 Phycisphaerae bacterium | reverse complement strand
AGGAAGGCTTCGACTTTGTCGATGCCGATTCGTTCCTGCTGGAGCGTGTCGCGATAGCGGACGGTAACGGTCTGGTCTTCCTTGGTTTGGCCGTCAATCGTGAAACAGAACGGCGTGCCGACTTCGTCCATGCGGGCGTAGCGTTTGCCGATATTCTGCTTCACGTCGAACTGGCAGGTGAACTTTCCCCGCAGGTCGAGGTAGAGTTTCTCGGCGATTTCCGGCATGCCTTCCTTGTTGACCAGCGGGAAAATCGCAGCCTTGATCGGGGCCAGCCGCGGCAGGAACTTCATATAAACGCCCGAAGGCCGATTCTCGTCCAGCGTAAACGCCTCGCACAGCAGCACCAGCGTGCCGCGCGTCAAGCCGCCGGCCGGCTCGATTACGTGCGGAATGTACCGCTCGTTTCGCTCCTGGTCGAAATATTGCATCTTGACCTTCGAGTGCTCCTGGTGCTGCGTAAGGTCGAACCCGCCGCGATGGGCAATGCCTTCCAGCTCGCCAAATCCCGGCGTGGTAAAGGGATAGCGATATTCCACGTCCACGCACGCGCTGGAATAGTGAGCCAGTTCGTCCTGCTCGTGATCGCGGCAGATCAGGTTCTCCGGGTCGATGCCCAGCGACAGCCACCACTTCATCCGCTGGTCTTTCCAGAATTCGTACCATTTCTTCGCGTCGTCGGGATGGCAGAACCATTCCATTTCCATCTGTTCGAACTCGCGGCTGCGGAAAATGAAATTCCGCGGCGTAACCTCATTGCGAAACGCCTTGCCGACCTGGGCAATTCCGAACGGAACGCGGACTCGCATCGTATCCAGCACGTTCTTGTAATTCAGGAAAATCCCCTGTGCCGTCTCCGGCCGCAGGTACGCCTTGTTTGTCTCGTCCCGAATCACGCCCGGATACGTATCGAGCATCAGGTTGAATTGCCGCGGTTCGGTGAGGCTGCCCGGCGTCTTGACGTCCGGGCCGACAATCCGCTGCAAATCCTCCACCGGCAACTGCACGAGCGGGCGAACCTGGTAGTCCACCTCCGACAGCGGTAAATCCACTTTTTCGTACTTCGCGAGCAGCTTGTGTGCCCGGTCTTCGCTGTCGGAATCGTCGGCGATGAACGCGTACATGCGATTTTCGCCCGTGTCGTTCCGGTTGGAGATCACCAGCAGATGATCCGCGCGGTAGCGGCTTTTGGATTCCTTGCAATCGACCATCGGGTCATTGAATCCGCCGACATGGCCGGACGCTTCCCACGTTTTGGGGTTCTGGATGATGGCTGAATCCAGCCCGACAATCTGCAACGGATGGCCGTCCGGGCCGACGGGCGGACACTCGACCATGTTCCGCCACCAGTCGTCGCGGATGTTATTCTTCAACTGTATGCCCAGCGGGCCGTAGTCCCAGAATCCGTTAATGCCGCCGTAGATTTCGCTGGCGGGGAATACGAATCCGCGACGTTTGCACAGTGAGACGAGTTTTTCCATCGATTTTTCAGCCATGAGTTACTTTCGGTAAATTTTTAATATTTTTCAATATGTCCCAATGTTTTTCAATAGTTTGCTATGGGAATGCGACATCGTAGCCACATACGCGTACAAAAACAAGCCCACTATGCCCGCAGATTTTCGCAAGCCCAACATTGGGTGGCATGGCTTGCTTGCAAGCCATGGTTTGTACCTCTTCGCGCGGCGGCCTTCCCAGGCCGCCGCGAATACGGGTCCGAATACGGGTAAACCGTGGTGGCCTGGGAAGGCCACCACGCGGGATGCGTGCAAAAACAAGCCCGCTATGCTACCTAAAATTGTAGGGTGGGTGCTTGCACCCACGCGGGAACTCCATTAAGGCAATTTATTCGCCATTTATCATGGCGACCCCTGCGGTGTCGCCATGCCACCCAGCCTCGCGAAATTCTAAGCTATACCAGAAAATTTTTCATATGTGGGGTGCCGTGGCGGGAAGCGAAGCGACAGCCACGATGTTTGGAAATCCCCACGAAAAACACATGGCTTGCAAGCAAGCCATGCCACCCAAACACGTGCAAAAACAAGCCCGCTATGCCTGCAGCGTGGCGATGAGTTTGCCGTATTTCTTGATCTTGCTTTCGGCTACTTCGATGCCCAGCCCGTCGCCCTTGAGCGTCCGCAGCTTGCCGCCGTAGCCGAAGCTGAGGCTCCTGCGGCCTTTGAGTAAATCATCCGACAACAGGAACCGCCCGTAATTGCCCTCGACGAATCGCGGTACAGGCCCCAGTTGCAGCAGGCGACGCTGGGCAGCCGAAAGAATGCTGCTCTCGCCAACCATGCAGCCGAGGGTAAACGGCACGGACGCCTGATGTGCCATCTGCATGAGCTTCAGCGTCGGCAGCAGGCCGCCGTTTTTGGATATCCGCAGGTTCCACCAGACTTTTTCCGGCTCGGCAGACAGCGTTTTTGCGTGTCGCTCGGTGAGTATGGACTCATCAGCCATCAGGGGCAATTCGCACTTTTTCGCCAGGGCCAGGAATTTGCTCGCCGTGCAAAACACCGGTTGCTCGACCACGCACACGCCATACTGTTGCAACTCGGCGATGCGCTCCGGCGTGGTCTCCGCGTCCCAGCCGCCGTTGATGTCCACACGCAACGTGCCCCCCCCGGATTTGACAAGCCGCCGAATCTGCTTGTGCACGACTTGCAGATTCGCCCGGTCAATATCGTCGCCCAGCCCCAGCTTGAGCTTGAAATCCCTCAAGCCGAACAATCGCATCAGGCGGAGACGCTTCGCCGTCCGGGCGGGATCGATCGAAGCGAGTACGCCGCTGGCGGTCGAGTCTATGTAAGTCCGCAAGCGGGCACGGCTGGCGAGTTTGCCCAGCCGCTGGGCGGGAATATTGTGCAGATCGTGCATGACCCGCCGCAACGATGCGACATCCAGCGCAGCCGCGGCGGCATTGATGCAGCGACGCTTGTAGCTGGCGGGAATAGCGGTCATATGGTCGGACTCGCAGAGCAGGTCGTCGGCCAGGCACTTCGGCCAGACGACTTCCTCGATGTTCGCCGCGACGGTTTCGAGCGTCTCGCCGGTAACGTACTTCCGCGGCAACGTCTCGCCCCAGCCGATAAGCCCGTCGCTGTATCGCAGGCGGACGACTATCGCCTCGGCAAGATTCCGCGAAGCAGCCGCGTGCTCAAAATCTCGCATGGGAATCGAAGTACGATAAATATCCAGTTGTTCCGGTTTCGCGCTCATTTGAGCCGGGCATTGTAACCACAATTTCCACCATTGACCAGCCCAATAGAACATTTAGTTTGATATAGAAAGTGGGTTGTGGGTGGCATGGTCCCCTGGGGACCATGTGTTTTTCCCCGGTTCCCGCATGGTGATTCGTGTATACTGCCGGCTATGAGTAATCCGACTGTCAGTGTAATTCTGCCCGCGTACAATGCCGAGGCCTTCATCGCCGAGGCTGTTGAGTCTATCCGCGCCCAAACCTATACCGACTACGAAATCATCGCCGTCAACGACGGCTCAGCCGACCGGACGGGAGAAATTCTCGACCAACTCGCCGCCGAAACGCCGCGAATGCAGGTTATCCACCAGGAAAACGCCGGCCTGGCCAAGGCGAGGAACGTCGCCATCGAGCAGATGACCGGCCAATACATCGCCCTGCTCGACGCCGACGACATCTGGCTGCCGGACAAACTCCAGCGATGCATGGATTTCTTCCAGGCCAACCCCGACATCTCCATCGTGTACACGCCGATGGACCCGTTCGACGGCGAGACGGGGAAGCGGATGGAAGGTCATTCCAAGCCCTGCCACGCCGGCTGGCTTGGCGAAAAGCTCTTTATGAGCATTTTCGTCCACGACCCAGCGGCGGTGTTCCATAAGCGCGTAATCGAGCAATGCGGCGGATTCGACGAGTCGATCCCCGTCAGCATCGGCAACGAGTTCTGGCTGCGTGTCTCGCCGAAATTCGAGTTCGGCCTGATCGACGAGCCGCTGGCACTGCGGCGATGGAGCGAGCAAAGTCTTACGCGATCCAACCGCTTGAGAGGCCGAAAGATAAAGGCGATGGTGCTCGAAAGATTCTACGAGAAAATGGGCGGCAAAGACCTCGTCCCCCGGCCAAAAGCGATGCGACGGTTAGCCAAGGTGAATTACCACGCGGGTAAAATTCTGGTCCAGCAATTCGAAAATCGCCAAGCCCTGCCCTACCTGTTCAAAGCGATACAATATCGGCCCGGCTATCTGAAGGTATACCCGTTTATCCTGTGGGCGATGGCTGGCGCGATAATTCGCTGAATTCCCCGAAGCAATTTCTGGAGATTTTGGAGGTTTTTAGAGGTTCCTTTTGCTTTTAAGCCCCAAATTCGCTAAATTTCCGATATACGTTTTATGGTATATGTTTTTATGGGTGGCATGGTCTCTTGGGGACTGTGTTCTGTTTTCGTGAGAGCAAAGATCGTGGCTGTCGCTTCGCTTCCCGCCACGGCACCCAACTAAATTTTCGGTATACACGCAAGATGGCGAAACCGGTGTTTATATTTAGGCATTAGACATTGGTCATTAGACATTAGTTTTCACAGGGTAGGGTGTCCGAGCGGTTGAAGGAACTGGTCTTGAAAACCAGCGTGCCCGAAAGGGTACCGTGGGTTCGAATCCCACCCCTACCGGTTTCCAGGCGATCATCTGGGAAAGAGGACGGAGTTGTCATGGAATATCGCAGGCTAGGCCGGACGGACATTGAGATATCGGCGGTTACCTTTGGCGCCTGGGCCATCGGCGGGTGGATGTGGGGGCCGCAGGATCACGACGCCGCCATCGACGCCATCCGAACTGCCATCGATGCCGGCGTTACAACTATCGACACCGCCGCGGTTTACGGATTCGGCCGCAGCGAGGAACTCGTCGCCGAAGCCGTCGCCGGCTGTCAGCGCGACAAGCTCGTCATTATGACAAAGTTTGGCCTGCGCTGGGATCACGACGGCGAAGGAACGTTGCGATTCGACACGAAAGATCTGCAAGGCAACGCGCTGTCCGTCCACAAATTCGCCAGCCCAGACAGCGTAATCCATGAATGCGAACGCAGCCTCAAACGACTCAAAACCGACTACATCGATGTCTACCAGATACACTGGCCGGACGAAACCACGCCCATCGAGGAAACGTTCGGCGTGATCGAAAAATTGATCCGCCAAGGCAAAATCCGTGCCGCGGGCGTCAGCAACTACACCCCGGAACTGATGGCCGAGGCCGACGCTATCGTGCCGCTGGCGTCGTCCCAGCCGCCGTTCAGCATGATTTTTCGCGATTCCGAACAGGACGTAATTCCCTGGTGCATCGAGCATAATGTGGGGGTGGTGGTTTATTCGCCGATGCAGCGGGGGTTGTTGACCGGTAAGTTCAAACCCGGCCATGTGTTCGCCGAGGGCGACCACCGCAACCAGCACCGTTTCTTCCAACCGGAGAATATGCGGCGGATTAACGCATTCCTGGACGAAATCCGCCCAATCGCCGAGGCACACAGCGCCACGCTGGGGCAGTTGGTCATCCAGTGGACGGTTCGACAGCCCGGCGTTACGGCGGCCCTCGTCGGAGCAAGAAACGCAACCCAAGCCAGCGAAAACGCCGCCGCCCTGGACTTCCAATTAACCGACGAAGAAATCCAGCAAATCGATAACCATTTGGCGGCACTGAAGTTGGAGTAGTTTGGCAGCACAGGCTTGCCCCCAGGGGGTTTATAACTGTTTTGGGTAGGCCGGGTCTTGACCCGGCAATTGCATGGCACATGCAACAAGTTCGTCCAATTCAGATTAGCAGCGGTGAAAAACACGTTTTACCAGAGACGTGTTATCGGGGGAATTTCCATAAAAGAAGGCTATCGCCTTCTTTTCGCCGGGTCAAGACCCGGCCTACAAAAACTTAATACTCATGCCATCTACCAAAACTGTGCACAGCAGTTGGTCGCTACTTCAGGTCGAACAGTTCGTTGGATTCCGGGCCGAACCAGCCCAGGCCCATTCTCGCCGTTTCGTCGGCGGACATTTGGCCGTGAGTTAGATAGGGGGCACTGAAATCCATTTTCCGGTAATCGATATGCCCGTCTGCCCAGACAACCACGGCTGTATCCATGTGGCGGAAATGAATGGTAGGATTCGGGCGCGAAGTGCTTGGTTCGGACCCGCTGAAATGCCAGAACGGCGATTCGCAGAACGAATACTCGATGAAAGTGTCGCTCCCACCGACATTCTGCATGAACGCGGCATCCGTAAACATAACGGTATTGCCGGGCGATTTTACATCCGAGACCTTGGCGCTATACCTGAAGCCGCCGAAGCCATGCAGGTCATTCCGTCCGCCGATGTACTGGTTGTTATACCCATAGCCGCCGTTGGCAGCCTCGAAACCCGCCCCACTCTGCCCGGATTTCGTAAAAACGTCGCGGAACGAAGGGCACTTCTTCTCCCATCCGCGAACAAACGCCGCTAAAGGCCCGCGGGTTGGGTCAAAAGGCTCATTCGTCGTATCTCGTATCCCACACCAGCGATGCAGATTCGGCCCCATGATGTCCTCGGCCGCGATTGCATAATGTGCGCGATTTTCCGTGGCGTAACCGGTATTGGCGATATGGAGATTGCGTATGTTCGAGCCGCACACCGCCCGGCGAGCCGCCGCCTTGGCCCGGGCCAGGCTCGGCAGGATAATCGCCGTCAACAACGCGATAATCGCTATCACGACAAGCAATTCTATCAGTGTAAAACCGTTATGTCTTTTTCTCATTCTCATCACTATTTCCGCCCCCTGTAAATCGCAATTACCGTCAGCCACACACCTTGTAGGAAGTCACGGCTTGGTGCACAGCGAAACTTACGTCCACCGCACACCAAGCCGCACCCCCCCCACTTCACATATCACGCAGTCTCACTATTTCCGCCGCCGTCGCAGCAACGCCAACCCGCCAAGCCCAAGCAAACACATTGTCGCCGGCTCAGGGATAATAATATGTTTGATCTCGTTGCCCCCGACCCCGTCCATGGTAACAGCATAGGCCTGATGCAAACCTTCATTGGTGTTCCACAGCATATCTATGGTTGGTACAGCCTCGCCATCCGGCAGTATGATCTGGGCCACCGCCCTACTCTGAAACCCATTGGGAAAGCCGCCAAAGATTCCGAGTGCGGCCTCAAGATTGCTCGTGTACCACCAGTCCGGGTCAGGTGGATTCGTGTCGGCCTCGCCCTGAATGGCTACCCCGATGTCTGATGTATTGAACAGGAATAGAGAATCAACGTCGTAAGACGACGGCGGGCCGGCCTGGAATATCCTGCCTTCACGATACTGCTCGTTGAAGAATCCGTGTCCCACCGTGCCGTTGACGGCCTCGATTCTCATGTCAATAGCCGTAATAAGTTCTCCGGTAACAGTGCTGGTCAGCGTCAGGGTGTACCTCTTGCCGCTAAACGTCTCGCCACCGCCAAGATCATGAGTAACAGCTACGCCGTCATCCCACGTGCCGATTACGTCGGCGCCGGCGGTACCGACAAACAACAATCCTACGACCAAACCAATCCACAATTTTGATATATTTAACATTTTATGCTCCTTTTTTCTCTGTAAAAGATAAAAACACAATTTTATTTAACACATTAACACAACCGCCGACGTCGGCGTAACAGCCCCAAAACGCCCACAGCCAACAGGGCCGTCGTTGCAGGCTCAGGATTATGATTACCCCAGTTGGTCGTCAGCGTGTTCAAGTCAAGAATATCCACGTGATTGTCCCCGTTGAAATCGCCTTCGCTCCAGTTGGCGGCGGTTGAACCCCAGTTGGTAGACAGCCTGTTCAAGTCCAGAATGTCTACAACCCCGTCGGCGTTGGCGTCTCCGTCCAGGGCGCCGTTCATTATTCCGACGGCTTCCAAATCGAATCCGCCGGAACCCCAGGTTACCCATCCGTCATAAATGGGATGATCCTCGGAATAATGCAGGGGATCGTTGTCGGGGTCGACCAGTTCCATAGCCTCGTCGTCGTAATCACCGCTGCCGGGAACATCCACTATCTTTACGTAATTAATGTTGCCCAGGTCAACCTGCCCGCCGATCACCATCACATGGTCCAACAAATCGTCCAAATCGAACGGAGTACCGAAAGAACCTTCAAATTCCGGGCCGCCGCTGCTGTTATTGTTGACGTGCTTACCGGCAAGGTTGTATATACCCGTCGGATCGACCGTACCGTAAGGGCCTACCAGCCCGGGCGTGAGAGATACGCTGGGGAACCGGGCGAAGTCAACTCCGTTTGTGGAAACTTCCACGTAACCCAATTCGGCCCAAACCTTGCCGCTGGTCGCTTCGATGAATCCGTTTTCAAACACGGCAAAGTCTTTCCCGTCCCTGTTTGCGATTGGCCGGGCGAACGTCAGTGTAATCTCACCCGGTGGTATGCTGGCGTCGATCTGGTCTTGATACAAGTCGCCAAGGCTGACTACGTCCATGGTGTCGCCTGTTACCTGCCCCAATGCTCTTTCTGGCACCTGCCATTCCATCGCCACTCCCCGTCGCTGCAAGTATTCCGTGCTGTCATAGGGAGGATCCGCCGGCGGGGGAGGCGCATAATTCAAATACCCCGTCGCCCAGCCGATAAACAAGGGGTTAACCACCGGCGAACCACCGGAATCAACGAAACCAGGGATACCCGCATCATGCGGGTTGGTCGGGTCGCTTTGTCCGCCGGAATAAGGCCCGGCAAAGGCAAATGAAGCACTCGCCAGAACCACCACCGCCAGCCCAGTTGTTCTCAATAAAGTTTTCATGGTTTTTCTCCTCAATGCAATATTTGAGCAATATATAGTGAGCAAATCCGAGCGGAGCCGGGTCCGAACCCGACTCCGCCCGTGATACCGTTTTTATTTTTTACGCCTGCGCCGCAGCAATGCCAAGCCGCCGCCAATACCCAACAGGCACATCGTAGCCGGTTCGGGAACCGTGATTCCGGTTACCGGTCCGTTATAGCCGTATGAACCGTACAGGGTATCGCCAGCCAGGAAATCACCGTCAATAGCCAGCGGGCCGAACCACGCAAAGCCGGCAATTCCATCATTGTCGCCGACGATTTCATAATTGTCCCCGTCACCAGCCGTGCCGTTCCAGCGGAGCAGTGCTGAGTCCGGCCATGCATTGGTTGTTATAAAGATATTTCCAGCATCGTCTACGACGATACCATTTGCGCCACCGGGCATATCGCTGAGCTTTTCACCCTCAGCCAGAGTGAGGAAAGTGTCAGTATCACCACCGGCAAGGTCATTCACCACGCCTGCAACCTGCCCAGCCGTCCATTTGTACAGTGCGCAGGGACCGCTGGTGTCGTAGTTGGCGTAGAAAACGTTGCCCGCATCGTCAACAGCTACATTCGCCGAGGCCCCGCCGGTCTGAATCAGGGCATCGTGATAGCCATCCCCTGATAAATCGCACTTTGAAATGTAGTTGCAATCAAATCCGCCTGTCCACGGTTCACGCAGGCCGGAGATATACATGTCTGCGCCACTCATAGCGCCACCATAAATGTTGACCATTTCAATTCCGGTATTCCATGTTCCGGCAGTACAATCGTAAGTGTAAATGTACGACTGGCTGCTGCTGACGTAGGTTCCAGCGTAGAAACTGTTGGTGTTGGGGTCATACAGTCCCATCGGATCACCGTAGCCATTGCTGTTACAGGGGTCTGGCTTACCAATATTCGTAACCACGCCGGTAGCAAGGTTCAGAGTATTGTACCCGTTGGATCCGCGCCAGTAGTGGGCCGTGCCGTCGTGAACGCTGAAGCTGCCCTCGATCTGCGATCCGCTGTAGTCTTCCGCCGTCCACGTCGGATCACTCAGCGAGATATACGCCGAGTCCGCGGGGGCGGTTGCGGCCAACACGGCCACGGTGAACAACATAATAAACGTAATTCTGCCAAACATTTGAAACTCCTTGCTCCGTTCTCGGAGCAGCGGCCCATCCTTACAGCACAAAACAACTGGGCTCGCGATAGTTGTTTTGTATTTGTCCGGCAATACAACAGGCTCGCCGGGGAAATTACAGGCCAGGTATACTGACTTCCGGTTTCATTTGACGACAGTTGACGATGACTCGACAAACGTTATCGATCATCCAACCGTCTCAAAAAGCTTCCGCCTTGCCTTCCCATCTCCGTATACGGAAACAGTGACTGTCCTCGTAAGGACACAGGCGGTCGTCGCCGGTTACAGTGGCGCGTCCGTGGCCGATTCTCACGGCCTTCCCTGTCAGAGCTTTCACCGAGAAAACTCCAACCTGTAATTCCAGTTACTAATTAAAAATATCCAAAAAACCATTCGCGGAGCGCGCAACCCAAGCCACACGCCACACAAATGTAAATTCAAATCAAATTCATCGACACCGACACCGACGCCTTCGCAGCAACGCCAATCCGCCAAGGCCAAGCAGGCACATCGTCGCCGGTTCGGGAGTCTGATTTAGCACGCCGATGGCATCCAGATCAACGCCTGCCGAACCGGTAGTCTGATATGGATCGTATATCACGTCCCCGGACGTATCCAGCCAGGCTCCGTCTCCGGTAATATCAATAATCTTGACCCATCCGACATTGTTGACGTCCAGCAGCGGCGAGACACCTGCCAGGTCGGCAAGGTCGAACGGCGTGCCGTAGCCTTGCCTGTACTTGCTGCAATACCCGTCAATATCGGTCGGATCGACAGCCCCGAACGGCAGCACCGGCCCAGGGGTCAGGGAATCATTGTCGAAACGGAAGAAGTTGGTTCCATCGCTGGAGACTTCCACATATCCCAACTCCAGAAACGTATCATCGATACCGTTTTCAAAAGTGGCGAAGTCCCAACCCGCCCCGTCGGTAATCGGAGTGGAGAAGCTCAGGGTTATCTCGCCGCCTCGCCCGAGTGAAACAATGTCATACGACGTACCGACGGCTTTGCCGAGCGTCAGGTCGGGTGTCTGCCACACCGCGTCCACGCCGTCGCCGACAACATAATTCTCATGCCCCGTCGCCCAGCCGACAATCGAGGCATCGTCCATGTAGATAGCCGTCGAACCCACCTGCCCTGCCGCCGGCGCGTAAGGCCCGGCCAGAGCAGAAGATACGCTTGCCAGAACCACAACCGCAAGCACGGCTGTTCTCAATAAAGTTTTCATAATTCTCTCTCCTCAGAGCAACATATTTGAATATTCGAGCAAAATATCGTGAATAAATCCGAGCGGAGCCGGGCATAAAAACCCGACTCCGCCCATGTATAGCGTTTTTACTT
>JAIORC010000082.1 GCA_021108335.1 Phycisphaerae bacterium | reverse complement strand
GGCATACCGGCTGGGGCTTCTTCTTTTCCGGGCACATCGGAGACGGCTGCGTCGCAGGTCAGCAGCAGAGCGGACACCGAAGCGGCGTTCTGCAGGGCTGTGCGGGTAACCTTCGTCGGGTCGATCACGCCAGCGGCTACGAGGTCTTCGAATACCATCGTGTCGGCATTGAAGCCGTAGCCGTCGCTGTGCTTTTCGACCTTGGAGACGACCACGGAGGCTGCTTCGCCGGCGTTGTAGGCGATCTGTCGCAGCGGTGCGGTAATCGCCCTGGAGACGATATCCACGCCGGTGGCTTCGTCGCCCTTGGCCTTGATATTTTCCAGCACTTTGCGGCTGCGTACCAGTGCAACTCCGCCGCCCGGCAAAATGCCTTCTTCGATGGCTGCGCGGGTTGCGTGCAGTGCGTCTTCGATTCGGGCCTTCTTTTCCTTCATTTCCGGCTCGGTCGCAGCCCCGACGTTAATCTGGGCAACGCCGCCAGCCAGCTTCGCCAGACGCTCCTGGAGCTTCTCGCGGTCGTAGTCGCTGGTGGTGGCTTCGATCTCGTTGCGGATCAAGCCGATCCGGGACTGGATGTTGTCGGTGTGGCCGGCTCCTTCGATGATCGTCGTGTTGTCATTATCGATACGAATTCGCTTCGACGTGCCCAGGTCGGTCAGCTCGACCGTTTCCAGGTCTATGCCCAGGTCCTTGCTGAATACCTTCGCGCCGGTCAGGGCACCGATGTCTTCCAGCATTGCCTTGCGGCGGTCGCCGTAACCCGGAGCCTTGATCGCACAGACATTAATAATGCCCCGCAGCTTGTTGACCACGAGCATCGCGAGGGCTTCGCCTTCGACGTCTTCGCAGATAATCAGCAGTGGCTTTTTGGCCTTGGCGATTTTCTCCATCAGCGGTACGATCTTGGCGACGTTGGAAATTTTGTCTTCGTGGATCAGCACCAGCGGCTTGTCCATGACGCATTCCATCGCTTCGGGGTCGCTTACGAAGTGCGGGCTGAGGTAGCCGCGGTCGAACTGCATACCCTCGACGACTTCCACGGAAGTCTCGATGCCTTTACCTTCTTCGACGGTAATCACGCCGTCGCGGCCGACTTTCTTCATCGCCTCGGCGAGCATCTTGCCAACGGACGGGTCGTTGTTGGCGCTGATGGCGGCGATGTTCTTGATGTCCTCGTCGGTCTTGACGGGGGTGGACATCTTGACCAGTTCCTCGGTAACCGCGGCGACAGCCTTGCGGATACCGCGGGCCAGGCTCATCGCGTCGGCACCGGCGGCGAGGTTGCGATAGCCTTCGGCGAAGATCGCCTCAGCCAGAACCGTCGCGGTGGTCGTGCCGTCTCCGGCGGAGTCGGAAGTCTTGCTTGCGGCTTCCTTGACCAGTTGCGCGCCCATATTTTCGTTCTTGTCGGCCAATTCGATTTCCTCGGCGACGGTTACGCCGTCCTTGGTTATCGTCGGCGCGCCCCAACCCTTATCGAGGATTGCGCATCGGCCTCGCGGGCCTAAGGTGCTCTTGACCGCACGGGCCAACTTCTGTACGCCCGTGAGCAGTGCTTCACGGGCCTCGGTGTCAAATGCCAGTTGTTTGGCTGCCATCGACATCTCCTTTCGTAATTCCAGTAAAAACAGGTAGTTAGATTGCTTTATCACTCGACCGCCACCAACGCGGAACTACACCGCGCCCGCAACGGACGAAAACACATTAGGCAACAACCGTGCCACAATGCTCGCCGCTGCCATAACGATCGATTTTGCAAGGAGTTATAATTTTATACACACTCGCCGCACAACCTGTGGATTCCTGCACTTCTGTCAGTCCACGCCGGCTGGTAACCTGTTTTGACAGCAAATGACCGAAAAAACCGAACGTTGGGTATTACTGTTCGCGGGTTACGCTGTGAGCGGCGCATTCTTCCGGTTCGAGGCCGTGGATGTGGAGTTGTTGCATGGGGCTTTCCGGCTGGGCAGTTCGGCTGGAGAGGTAAATCGCGTCGATAATCGCGTGGGTCGGCAGATTTTCCCCGGCGGAGCATGGGTATCGTTCATCGTCGTCGCGGACGGCCCTGACGAAGCTCTCGACCTGCCGGACGAATATATCGTGTGGCGTCGCCGGCGTGGCGAGGTGGTCCAGCACGTCGCCGTTGGGGTCGCGCAGTGTGCATGACTCGCTGTCGGCTATCAGCGATCCATCCCGGCCGTGCAGGGCGAGCTCCTCGCTGACCGGTCCGCTGACTCGCGACGTAACGATCGAGGCGACGCTGTCGTCCTTGTATCGCAGTATCGCCGAGGCGGTGTCGTCGGTATCGTGCGGCGGCTGGTCGGAGTTGTTCGTATTCGGCTGTTCGCAGGTGGTCGTGCCGTAGACTTCCTCCGGCATGGAGAGCATCCAGCTCAGCAGGTCGATGAAGTGGTAGCCGAGTTCCAGTAGGGCGCCGCCGCCGGCGGATTGCCTATCCGTCCGCCATTGCAGGTTCGGGCCCCAGTTGAACAGGTAATGCGCCCGGGCAAGGAACACCTTGCCGACACGAGGCCGCAACTCGCAGGCCCGCATGTACGAATCGGCGAACCGCCGCTGCGTGCCGACAGCCAGCTTGAGGCGGGCTTTTTCGAACCGCCGATAGATAGCCGCCGCCTCGCCGAGGTTTCTGCCGAGCGGCGCTTCCTTCCAGACGTGGATGCCGGATTTCGCGCAGGCTTCCAGCAGGTCGGGCGCAGCCATGGGCGGCGTGGCGAGGAACATCGCACGGGGTTTGGTTTTCAGCAGCAATTGGCGGTTGTCGGTGTAGAAAGGAATATCGAGTTGCTGGCCGAGGTGCCTGGCGACTTGCGGGTCCCGGTCGGCGATGCCCACAACCTGGACGGCACTGCACTGGTAAAGAGCGCGTAGAGTCTCGCGGCCGAATGTACCCAATCCAATGACTACAACCGATACGCTGTCGTTACTCATGCCAACTTCCTTTTTTGGCTGGTATCCAGGAAACGCGTGGGTGCGAGCACCCACCCTACGCTTCCTCCAAACATCGCAACTGGGTGGCCCCCTGGGGGATGAATCTCACACATGCTTCTGCAAGCAGAAGCATGGCACCCGTCATTTTGTCCGAATTGCTATCCGCGTTTGACCCACTTGGGGCCTTTGGGCTTCTTTTCTCTGCCGTCGCGTGGGCCTTTGCCGGAGACCTTCACCACGGTTTCGCTGGCTGCCTGAATCTCTTCCTGTTCCTTGAGATGCTTGCGAATGATAAATTGCTCCGCCACGCCCGCGAAGGTGGAGGTCATGATGTACAGGCAAAGCCCGGACGGTGCTTTATAGAAGAAGAACAACATCATCACCGGCATCATGTACTTCATCATTTTCTGCTGCTGGGCCTGTTCCGGGCTGGTCGAGCCGCCGCCGCTCATCGACGGGTTGAACTTGGTCTGGAGGAACATTGCGACTGTCAGCAGTAGCGGCAGCAGGTTGAAGTATCCGCCTACCCACGGCAGGTCCCTGCCGAAGCTGAACAGGTGATCCGGCGAGGACAGGTCGGTAATCCATATCGGCAGGAAGGCTGCGTGTCGCAACGCCACTTCGGTATTCAGACCGCTGAAAAGGGCGATCCAGATCGGCATTTGCAGCATCATCGGCAGGCAGCCGAGCATCCCGCTCATGGGGTTGCCGTGCTGCTTGTAGAGCTTCATCGTCTCGGATTGGAGGGTTGCCTTGTCGTTGGCGTACTTTTCCTTGAGTTTGTCCATTTGCGGCTTGAGTTTGGCCATCTGCTTTTGCATCTTGGCCATCGATATCTGGCCTTTTTTCGTCAGCGGATGCAGGCAGACCCGGACGATGCCTACCAGCAGGATAATCGCCAGGCCATAGTTGCCGTAGAACAGCTCGGTGGCGAAGAGCGTCAGCAGCCACATCAGCCCCTTCATCAGCCAGTCAAACGTGCAAAAAGTACAACTGCTGGAAGAAATCGTGCTTTGATAGTCCAGTTTGGCGTAGAGCGAGCCTTCGGCTGTCAGTATGTCCTGGAGTTTAGGCCCGACGAACAGGTCGAAGTTGATTGTCTTGTCGGCAGGTTTGCCTTCGCCCTCGGCTGGGCCGATTACCAGGTTTTTCATATCCAGTTTGGTCCACCATGTTCGTTCGCCTTCGCCGTTGGCGGTTCGCATGATCGGCTTGATGGAGTATTCCGCGCGGTACGAGGCGGCGTTGAGGATGTCTTTTTTGGCGGGTTCGAGATACAGTATTGAGCCGAAGAATTTGTTTACGAATCCCATCCAGACAATCGGCTTGTCCGTGCCGTCGCTGCTGCCGATAGAAATCACATCTTCGTATTTTGCCTTGGCAAGTTCTCCGGCGTCCTTTTTCAGATCCGGCTGAACCTGTCCCTCTTCCATGTATCCGATGGCTATTTTCCGCTCGTCGCCGCGGAAGCCTTCCTGACTCAGGCCGGTCGGGCCATCCTGCGACAGCGAAAACCGCAGTGTCTGCCCGGAGTAATTCTCCACCTTCAGCGAGACGTGAATCGAATAGCTGTCCTTGGTCAGGCGATAGATTTTGCGGATGGCGAATATCTTGTCTTCCGGTTTTTTCCCGTAGTGATCCCGCCATTTTTTCTCATAGATGTCATAGCGGATTGCCCATTCGTAGGTTACTTCCTGGGTGGTGTCGGTAGTTTTCGAGTCTATTTTCTTCCAGTAATCCCGACAAAGTATATTGGGTACGTCGTCATCGCCGATCTTGACAGCCGTTACCCGGGTAGCCAGGCAGCGGTGGACAGCGCCCTTGTATTTCGCGGGGGCAAGTGCGGTGTAGTTGCCCTTGTATTTTTCGGGGTTTTCGGCAGCCAGCTTTGCATATTTGGCGTAATCGTCCGGGGCCTTGTCGAACAACTGCTTGTCGGCGACGGTGGCGAAGTAGTCCGCCAGCTTGACCGTCTCGATAGCCGAGTCAGTGCTGGTGAGCTTTACCTGGAATTTGTAACCGCTTTTGGGGTCCAGCGACCCAAGGGTGCTGGGAGCCGGCGGAGACGTTTTGGAGGCTTGCGGTTTGCCGGCGTCGGCAGGGGGGTTCGCTTTCGCTTCCACCGCTGTCTTGGTAGGCGCGTCGTTTGGCTTGTCCTGATCGGACTTGTTGAAAAAATGCATCGCCAACACCACACCGGCGGTGAGCAATAATATAAACCCTAACTGTCCTTTTTTCACGGGTGCCTCCGGATTTTTATCAGAAATTTATTAGAAACGGGTACGACCGACAAGGCGGCCATCTATCGGCCGTCCTGCAGGCGAATTCCCATATAGTCGTCCAGTTCGCTGATAGCCAGAACTTTTTCCATGGTGGTTTGAACGTCGTATTCCACACGCGCGAACGTAATTTTTCCCTGTTCCACGATAACGTAGCTGGCCCGCGGGTCGTGGTCGCGAGGCTGGCCTACCGACCCGACGTTAATCAGCGTTTTCTCGTCGTCAAACTGATACGTGTAATCGATGTCATCGGGACGAAGAAATTCCATCGCCGACGTGAAAACCCCAGGCATATGCGTATGGCCGACGAAGCACAAATGCGAAAACCGCTCCATTACGCCCAGTATTTTCGCGGGGTTGTTGTTGATGTCCTCGGGAAAGAGATATTCATTAATAGGCCGGCGAGGGCTGCCATGCACCAGCAGAAACTCCTCAATGCCGTACTCGCTGCCGGATAAAACCTTGCGGACGTTTTTCGAACCGAGAAACTTCCATCGCCGCTTAACAGCCTCGGTGTCCGGGTCGTCCTCGAGTATTCGGCGGGTCCAGAAAACCGCGTTCTCCGCGCCCAGATTAAACCGGCTTGGTTCGTAGAGCACGGCGTAATCGTGGTTGCCGATGATGACTTCCCGGCAGTTCCGGCTAACCATATCCAGACAAGGCCCCGGGTCAGGCCCATAGCCGACAACGTCGCCAAGACAGTAAATTGTCTCCAGCCCGCGACTGCGGATGTCGTCCAACACCGCCGTGAGGGCTTCAAGATTAGCGTGGATATCACTTATAATCGCAAACATACTGTTCCAAAATACGTCGGGGCCAACTATCATCAAAACCCGGAATTCCTGCCGGATTATAACCTGTCCGACCGATAAAAACATCGATAAAGGGGCCGACATGCTATTGTTATATTCCCCCCGTGTCAAATGAGTTTACTGATAACCGCCCGCCGTCGCTCTCAAAAAAACCGCAAATTCTTGCGTCCGGGCGATAAAATCCTACCATAACAACCATGACTGAAGGCATTTCCATTGCGATTGAAACATCCTGCCGGGCAGGCGGCGTTGCCCTGGGCGTTGGCGACGAGCTGCGGGCGACCCGCCAGCTAGGCCCCAGCGGCCGACACGCCGCGGCGCTGCTGGCGGAGCTGGACGCGCTGCTGAGCGAGGAAAATCTCCGCCCGGCAGACGTCGGCCAGGTGTACATATCGGTTGGCCCGGGCAGTTTCACGGGGTTGCGCGTGGGCGTTACCGTCGCCCGGACGCTCGGCCAGGCGATACCGTCACTGAAAATCGTCGCCGTGCCCACGCCGCTGGCTATCGCCGAAAATATCCGCGATCTGCCATGGGAACACCTCGGCGTGTTGCTGGCCGCGAAGGAGCAGACCGTCCACGCCACGCTGCTGGGCCGGGATGAGAACGGCTTGCCCGTTGCCGAAATGCCCGCCGAGATAGCCGACGCTGCCGGGCTGTTGGAAAAATGGCCGCGTCCGTTGTTGCTCAGCGGCGAGGGGCTTGGCTTTTGCGAATTCGAATTGCCGCCGGACGTAACACCTGCCGACGAAGCCAACTGGATGCCCGCTGTCCAAAGCGTCTGGCAGGTGGGCCAAAGGCTAGCCGGTGCGGGGTGCTTTACGCCATACAACCAGTTGCAACCAGTCTACGCCCGTCGGCCCGAAGCCGTCCGCCTGTGGGAACAGAAACTGAAAAAAATGTAATCATCGCCACGGCAATATGTAGGGTGGGTGCTTGCACCCACGCGGTTTCTAGTTCTCGTTCCTCAGTGCTTCCAGTGCGTCGCGTACCTGGGGGGCCAGTTGGAAGAAGGCTTCGAGTTTTTCGCAGGGGTATTCGTCGCAGGCGGCGCAGTTGTCCATGCCTTTTGCGATGCCGCATTTGCGGAGTTCGCACATGTTGGAGCAATAAAAAAACTTTCGCCCGTCCGCGCGGCATCCGTCGCAATTGATGTGTTCGGGTTTGATCGGGGCGTTGTAACGGGCTGCCCAATCTTTTGCCACTTCGGCGCGTTTGGCGTCATCGTCTGCCTGTGTGGCAAGATATCCTTCGCAGACGGCACAATCCAACCCGCAATACGCAATCATTTTCGTCATGGCCTCGTCTCCTTGTAAACTGGTTGTTTCGCTACCGTTCTGTAGGGTGGGTGCTTGCACCCACGCGGTTTTTGCTAGGCGAACAGTGCTTCGACGAAGGTTTCCGGGTCGAACGGCTCTACGTCTTCGTAGGTTTCGCCCAGGCCTACGAATTTTACCGGCAGGTTGACGTCGTTGCGGATGGCTACGACAATTCCGCCCTTGGCTGTGCCGTCGAGCTTGGCCAGGAAAATGCCCGTTACGTCGATGGCATCGAGGAAGGCCTTGGCCTGGTTGATCGCGTTCTGGCCGGTCGTTGCGTCAAGAACCAGCAGCACCTCGTGCGGGGCGTCGGGAATCTTGCGGGCTACGACGTCGCGAATCTTGGTCAGTTCCCGCATGAGATTGTCCTGCGTGTGAAGCCGCCCGGCGGTGTCGATCAGCAATACGTCGGCTTTACGGGCGACAGCGGCGTCGCAGGCGTCGAAAACCACCGCTGCCGGGTCGCCGCCGGAACTCTTGATAATCTCACAGCCGATGCGATCCGCCCAGATACTCAACTGTTCAACCGCTGCAGCCCGAAACGTGTCGCAGGCAGCCAGGATAACCTTCTTGCCCTCCTGATGGAACTGCCAGGCCAGCTTGGCGATGGACGTCGTTTTGCCGGCTCCGTTTATGCCGGCTACCAGAATTACAGTCAAGCCGGATTCGGCGAAATTTATCGATCGGTCCGACTCCGGCCAATATTTTTTCAATTCGGTTTTGAGGAAGTCGATAACGTCTTCGCCCTTTGCGATGTGTTTTTCCTTGTGGGCGGTCTGGAGGTCCTGGCATATCCGCGTCGCCGCCGCTACGCCGAGATCGGCCTGGATAAGCGTCGCCTCCAGATCGTCCAGCAGGTCGGCGTCGATCTGCCGGCCTGCCAGCATCGACCGCAACCCGCCGACGAACCGGCTTTTGGTGCGGCTGAGGCCTTTGGCTAATTTACTGAACGCTTTTTTGAATAACGCCATCGTATCTACCTTGTAATTCCGTACCTGTAATTCTGTCTGGGGGTGGCTATGACTAATCCCGCTATCCCGCCGCGGTTATTCCTGCGTGTTTTCTTCCGATTTTTTTTCGCGGGAAACTTCCCTGGCTATCGCGTCGAGCACGCCGTTGACGAATCGCGGGCTTTCGGAGGTGGAAAACTCCCTTGCCAGCTTCAGCGACTCGGAGATAACCACCTTGAACGGCGTCTGGTTGGTCTTTAATTCGTAGGCAGCCAGGCGGAGGATATTCCGGTCGACCAGGGCAAGGCGGGGCAGTTCCCATCGGCGGGCGTGGCGGGCGAGCAGTTCGTCGCATTCAGGCCTGGCGTCGAAAGCCTCCCGCAGCAGCTTCAGCGCGCTGTCAACGGTCATGGAGTTCTCCCGGCTGTCGCGGATAAACTCCTCGATGAGTTTCCACGCACCAGTCCCTTGGGAATCGATACAGCAAAGCCCCTGAAGGGCAAGCCGGCGAGCTCGATGTCGATTACTCACAATATTTCCTTGTTAAACTGCTACGCCCTGGGCAGCTGGCCCAGAAGGTTGACCATTTCCAGTGCGGCGGTGGCGGCTTCGGAGCCCTTGTTGCCGCTCTTGGCACCGGCCCGGTCTACCGCCTGCTCCACGGTGTCGCATGTCAGCACGCCGAAGATACACGGCACGGAAGTCTGCAGCGTTACCTGTGCGACGCCCTTGGTAACTTCCGAGGCGACGTACTGGTAGTGATCCGTCCCGCCGCGGATGACCGCTCCGAGGCAAATTACCGCGCTGTACTTGCCGGACTGCGCCAGCCGTTGTGCGACCAGCGGAATCTCGAAACTGCCCGGCGACCAGACTACCTCGATGTTATCTTCCTTCACGTCGTGGCGGGTCAGGGCGTCTACGGCGCCGCCTAGTAGTTTGCTGGTAACGAATTCGTTGAATCGGCCGACCACCAGGGCGAATTTCGCATCGGGCGGCGCGACCAACTGTCCTTCATATGTTTTCATGGTTATGCTCCTGCAATTACGTTGCCCGGGCCGACGGCCCGTCAGCCCAACAGTATACGCCTATCGGGGCGGCGGTATCCAGACCTATTGCTTTGGCTTGGGGTTATTCTTCAGAAATTTGATTTCCAGTATAGTGGTTTGCCATATTTTCCACACGCCTTTGTCTTTCCGGAAAATATGCATGGCATCCAGCATATTGTTCCGAAAGGCCGGCCCCTTGACCTTGGTTGCTTTTTGTTTTACACGAACCACCGCATATAGATTATCCCTTCCGATGTAACTGAAAGAAACTATCTCATATTTGAGATCATACACTTCCATCAGCTTTTTCGTTATTTTTTTGTTTGGTGCATATACTGGGGATTGGGGATGTACTGTTGACATAGTCATGGCCAGGTCTTCCTTTTCCATGGCCTCCAGGTTTTTCTCCAAAGTTTTTTTGACAGCGGCGGCAACATCTTCGGTTTTCGGCAAGCGGGTCGGAGTTGATTTCTTTGCCATGAGCACGGAATTCGCCCCGACCACAATGGCGAGAAAGCCAGCCGCGAAAATCAGTATCGTGTGTCGCTTCATTATTCATCTCCTTCTGTAAAGGTCATATTCCTGCAATTATGTTGTCCGGGATGCCCACAGTATATGTCCACCGGGGCGGTTTACGCAACCCATTGACCTACGCGAACACCGCCGAGAGGTAACCGACGGTCGTATCGTCGGCGTAGTCCGGGGATTGGGCGTGGGTGATCTCGTAGCTGTTGGTGTATTCCAGTATCTTACCAGCCGTGGCTCCCATTTCCCTGACGGCAGCCAGTGTCGCTGCTATCGCTCCGGCTCCGCAGGCGTTTCGGTACTCCATCGCCTCCGGTAGAATCGCCTCGGCGGCTAGCGATTTGATGAGTTCGATAATGCGGCTGTCGTTTTCCCTTGCGTAGGCCTCGCTGGCAGGCCCACGCCCGCCGGGATTACCGAAATGCCCGCCGTGATGCGTCAAATCCGTACTGCCGATCACGCAAACCTGCCCGGAATACTCCGCCGCCAGGTGTGCCCCGACGGCTTTGCCGATTTCCAGCGCAATCGGATCGACCGGCACAGCTATGGGCACGATTTTCGTGTCTGGCGACAGAACGTGCAGCAGCGGCAGCTGTACTTCGATGGAATGCTCCATGCCGTGGGCAGCGGGGTTCGGGCGGATAGCCGGGCAGGCAGCCTGCAATTCGCCGGCTAATTTTTCGTCGATTTGCACGTCGCCGACGGGCGTTTCCCACGCTCCGTCCGGCCAAAGCTCGCCTTGCACGACGGCTCCGGTGTGGTCGGCTCCGAATAGCACCACGGTTTCCGGCGGATTCTGCCCGCCCAGCAGCGCTCGCAACGTCATCGCCGCGAGCCGGCCTGAGTAGCTCCAGCCGGCATGGGGCACAAGCCCGCCAAGCAGCGCCGCCGGCAAATCGTCGGGTAACGCCGCAGCCTCTACCAACGCCTCGGCAGCCCGCCTGCAGGCAGCCGGCGATTCCTCGTAAAACATCCCCGCTCGAACAGCTATTCGCTTATTCATTTTTCTCTTCCACGTTACGTATCGCCAATCCCGAATTGTCGGGTGCCATGCTTCTGCTTGCAGAAGCATGCCGTCTCGCATTCATCCCCCAGGGGGCCACCCAACCATTTTTTCTCCCACGTTAAGCACAATGTCAAACTCGAATTGCCTTACGCATAATTATACCGTTTCCGCTCTGCCGGTGATGTTTTTCTTGAACATCCCGCGCGGGAACCGGGAAAAACACATGGTCCCCAGGGGACCATGCCACCCAAACCATAGTTGGCGGCACGGGTTTGTAACCCCCATGGGGTTTGTAACCTGTGCGTAACTATTGCGAGAAAGTTCCTTGGGGGGCACCCGACAATTTCCCACGATGTCGGGTGGCATGGAAACCCCGCGTTTTTTGCGGGGTAGCC
>JAIORC010000293.1 GCA_021108335.1 Phycisphaerae bacterium | reverse complement strand
CAATCCCCCATCCGTACCCTCGCCCTTCCAGACATATATGCTGCCGCCGGGCGTTTTGACATACCACTTGCTTTGAGTACTGAAAAAGCCGAGCCCAAGGGCACCGTACCCCAAATGCCCATCCGAGCCGCGAACGCTCAACGTCGCGACCGGCGTGGCTACGCGAAAATCATTCGGCGACTTGGAACTGTCCACCTTGGCGCGAATTGAGCCGTACTTCAAGCCCAGCCGGGTCTTGGCAAGATTTCCCTTCTTGCGAAACTCCGCGATACCGATTTTCGTCCCGTTTTTGACCGTAACCTCGCCGCGATCCGCAAAACGCAGAACCACCTTCGAGCCAAGTCCCGTGCGAATAAACGTCAATTCATCGAGCGTTTCCCCTGCCTTTACAGGCTGCCATTTGGGTTTGGGATCAGAGACGCACTTCCTATGGGCGATACCCTCGACGGATACCACCGTAACCTTCATAGCCACAGCCGTAGTCGCGGGTTTTGGCGTTTTTTTCGCAGCTTTAACCGTAGCCGGCTTTGCAGCGGGCGTTTTCAGCTTCGGGGCTGGCTTTACCGCAGCCTTTTTGGAATTTTTGACGTCCGTTTTTTGACCTGCCGCCTGCGCCTGCATCGCGACACACACGATAATCAAACATGTAAGTACTGTACGCATAGTAAGTTACTCCATATTAAGTCATATCTAGTTTTCGTCGATCCTGCCCGCCTTGTCCGGGATTTTACCGGTTCGGATGTACGTATCGGCGTTGTTCAGCACACCCACGAACTCTATGCCCGTAACCGGCGAGAGGGGGAAACCATCGTCCATCACCTCTTGATATTGCAATTCCCGCAGGCAGTATCTCTGGGAAGGCCCGGTCAATTGCAGCATGACGCCGCCGGGGATTTTGGCTGCCTGGTAGATCATATACGCGAATTTGCCGCGGGTAATCGGCTTATCGCCGTCAAAATTCCAGCTTGAGGCTACGATGTTCCGGCTGCGCAACTTCTCCACGCGCTGCTGGAAATTCTCCGAGGTGTCCTTGCCGTCCAGCAGAATCAAAAGCCCCCGCGTGGCATCGTCTTCGTTCACGGTGGAACAGGAGGATACCCTATCCAGGAACGCCGCCGAGTCTTCATCGGCGGGCAATACCGCGGACGGCTGGGCTATCTGCATTGCGCGGTCGCCGCAACCGGCGACAACGGCTGTAAGCCCAACCGCGACAATCATCAGAATTTTATATTTATATGACGAATTCATCGTTCGTTTCCAGTCTGTCTCAATTATATACGACTATCGCCTATGCCGACAGCCACATATCAACTAAAAGTTGAAGACAAGTCCCGTGTACAGGAATTGCCGGCAGGTTTTATCTCTCGTGTCATACGCACTGCCGGGCATGAACACGCCATATCTCGCCGTCAACGCCAGGTCGCTTGTCAGCCGCCAGTTGCAGTAGACGTCCCACTCGCAGCCAAGCCATGCCGCGTCACCGGCGGCCATCGGATCACTTATAGGACCAGCCGCCTTGTCCTTCTGGTAGAAAAACACCTTCGAGCCGACTTCCATCTTCTTGCACAACCTGATTTTTTCCAGCGGGAAGAAGCTCGCCCCGGCACTGTAGATATGGATATTCGAAATCAACGGGGCCAGGCTGATACCCGTATCACGGAAACCAAACGCGTTAAACGCCCTGTCCTTCGTACTCCACCGATTGCCGCCAACCGTAGAGTTGGTGCTGGTTCGCCGATCGCTGTCGCCGGTGGCAAAGATATACTCCGCCATGATCCGCGGCTTGGTCTGAACCCGGAACTGATACGCCAATTGAGCATCCAACGCCATCGCGCAGATGCGATCCTGCCCGGGAAGCGGCCCCTCGGAATACGTCTGGCCCCATTCGCCCACCGCTTCGACGCTGTACGACAAACCGGACGTAAAAAGCGTGCCCGTACTACCTATGCCGAGATAGCGGGAACTGTAATCATACCGTTGCATGAGGGGATCCCGCATCGAGGGCCTCGTGTGGTCGATATTAGTCAGAAAATACGCGAACGGCCGGTGTCGGCTGAAGCCTCTATACGCCAACTCAAAGCCGTAAAAACACCGATCCTGCTTGTGCGAGACAAGCTCCGAACCGTCAATATTATTCGAATCTTTGATGGTTTTACCGAGCAAAGCCATGAAATGCCAATCGTGGACATTCGCGCGGAATTGAATCTGATCCAGCGGCATGGACAGTACAAAGGCGGTACCGATTGTGGTGAAGTCCCGCCCGACTTTAACGCTGAAGCTGCTGCGGGGCGGTTTGCCGGTCTGATACTGCATCAGCTTGCCGAAATCGAATTTGTACCAGGCCCGCTCGATATCTTCGTTGAAATCGTCGCCTCGTCCGTTGATGGGATTGTCGCCGGAGTCCCAATCGTCATAATTCAGTAATCCGCGGACATAAAATTGATGCGCCCCGCCCTGAAGACTCAGATTCGCCCAGCCGCGAAGCTCATACCGCCGCAAATCGCGCCGCCGCCTCGCCACCGAATCGTCATAACGCATGTACGCGAAACTGAACCAGCCGCCCGCATCAAAGCCGCTTGCGCGAAGGCGTTCCTTGTCCAACTGTACCCGCAGTTCTTCGTCATACGTGCGAATGCCCTCTTGTGCCAACGCCTCCGCAACCGGCAAAGCAGCGACAACTGCCAACAGGACAACCCATCGTAATGTAGTGCGACTATTCATAAGACCATTCGTAATGTTATCGGGTTATTTGCCGGGAAAAATTGACTTGATATTACAAAAACGGCTTACCTTACAGCACTTTAAGTATGCCGGAGTATATAGGCAAATCTCCCTGCCGTCAATGATATATCCCGGAGAGAAAACTGCGATATGCGGTTAAACAATACACAGATACTTTCACTGCTGCCCAAGCCAGCGGGTGATGCTCGCTGCCGTCTGTCTGCCCTGGTGAATCGCCCGGACTACAAGGCTGGCACCCTGTACGGTATCGCCGGCGGCGAAAACACCCTGCTGCGACGTCATGCAGTTCTCGTCCACGGAAATATTGCCGCGACCGTCCATGTCTACGCCAAGCTCTTCAACCAGGCCTTTATGCTCCACGTGCACAAAGCCCATCGCCAGGAAAACCATATCCGCGTCGATGACAAACTCCGTGCCGGGCTGCTCCGCCATTGTCATTTTGCCTTTTTTGTCGCGGGTCCACTGAACTTCGCACCCGTGCAACTGCCGGACATTATATTGCCCGGTGAGTTTCTTCGTCGTAACGCACCAGCGGCGCAGGCAGCCTTCTTCCTGGCTGGAGGAAGTGCGGAAAATCATAGGCCAATCCGGCCAGGGGTTCTCATCCGCACGCACTTCGGGCGGCTGGGGCATGATTTCCAACTGGTGGATTTCCCTGGCACCCTGCCGCCGGGCCGTGCCGATGCAGTCGCTGCCGGTATCGCCGCCGCCAATTACCACCACCACCTTGCCCCGGGCGTCGATCCGCTCGTCGTCGGAGACTTCCTGCAAGTCGTTCACGCGGTTCTGCTGGGTTAGATACTCCATGGCGTAGTGCACGTTTTCCAAACCGCGCCCGCCGACCGGAAGCCCACGCGGAACCCCAGCCCCCATCGCCAGGCAAATCGCGTCAAACCGATTGCGGAGATATCGCAGCGAAACATCCTCGCCGACGTCGCAACTGGTTTCAAACTCCACACCCTCGCTACGCATCTGTTCAAGACGGCGATCTATCACCCGCTTATCCAGCTTGAAATCGGGAATGCCATATCGCAACAGCCCGCCGATGCGATTGTCCTTCTCGAAGACGGTTACATCGTGGCCGCCACGGGCAAGCTGCTGGGCGGCGGCAAGACCCGCCGGACCGGAACCGATCACCGCGACGCGTTTGCCCGTTTTTCGAGAAGCCGGCTGGGGCGTAATCCACCCTTCCAGAAATCCGCGTTCGACAATCTGGAGTTCGATGTGCTTTATAAGCACCGGGTCGTCGTTGATGTTCAGCGTGCAGGACGCCTCGCACAGCGCCGGGCAGATTCGGCCGGTGAATTCGGGAAAATTGTTCGTCGAGTGAAGATTCTCGCACGCCTCACGCCACCGGTTGTTGTAAATCAAATCATTGAATTCAGGAATGAGATTGCCCAGCGGACAGCCGGAACCATGACAAAACGGAATGCCGCAATCCATGCACCGGGCAGCCTGCTCACGCAACACCTCCGGCGAATGCGGCAGATCGATCTCGAAGTAATCGCCCACTCGCTGGGTAATCGCGCGATGGCGGACATCCTCGCGGTTATATTCCAAAAATCCTGTCGGTTTAGCCATTTTTCATATTCCTCGGCTCTGCCAGAAAAGTCTCTTCGGGCTGCCAATCCCTCTTTTCACTTCCAAAGATACTTTTCAAAAATGTTCCTAACTATCGGTAAAAACTTCTTCCGTCGCCGGGGCAAATTCACCTTCCCGATGGTCATGCTGGCGGAGTCGTTCCAGCACCTTGCGGTAGTCCACGGGTATAACCTTGACGAACCGCCCGACCATCGACTGCCAGTGCTCCAGTATCCATTTGCCATGCCGGCTGTCGGTATATTCGACGTGCCGCGTGATGGCCTGCCGCAGGAACGCCTTGTCATCTTCCTGCCAGACATTCTCCAGGTCCACCATGTCGAGGTTGCAGAGCGTATCGAACAACTGCTGCTCGTCCAACACATACGCGATGCCGCCGCTCATGCCGGCTGCAAAGTTTCGCCCGGTCTTTCCGAGGATGACCACCTTCCCGCCGGTCATATACTCGCAGCCGTGATCGCCCACGCCTTCAACGACGGCAGTAACGCCGCTGTTGCGGACGGCGAACCGCTCACCGGCCAACCCGTTGATATACACCTCTCCGCTCGTGCCGCCGTACAGCAGCGTGTTGCCGACGATAATATTGTCCTGGGCAATGTAGGTCGCCTCGGGCGGCGTCTGGACGATAATCCGCCCGCCGGAAAGCCCCTTGCCGAGATAATCGTTGGAATCCCCGATCAGCCGAAGCGTAACACCCGCCGCGAGAAAAGCTCCGAAACTTTGGCCGGCTGAGCCTCGCAGCGTTATGTCCAGCGTGCCGTCGGGCAGGCCGTTCGCGCCCCATTTGCAGGCTATCTTGTTGCTGAGAATCGCGCCGACCGTGCGGTGCTGATTGCGGACAGCCATTTGAATCTTCACCGGCTTTTTGTCCTGAATCGCCGGGGCTGCCTTTTTCAGAATCGTCCAGTCGAGATGATCCTTCAGCCGGTCGGGCTGACTGCGAGCCAACCGGACAGGTTTACCACCGGGGTTCTCCGGCACATGGAAAATCGCCGAGAAATCAAGCCCGCGGGCCTTGTAATGCTCGACCGCCTTGTGCTGCGACAGGATATCCGCATGCCCGATCATGTCCTCGAATTTGCGGAAACCAAGCTCCGCCATAATCCCGCGGACTTCCTCCGCCACGAACAACATATACCGCTCGATATGCTCGGGAGCGCCGGCGAATCTCTTTCGCAATTCCGGATCCTGCGTGGCGATGCCCACCGGGCACGTGCCGTGATGACATTTTCGCATGATGACGCAACCCAGCGACACCAGCACCGCCGTGCCGAAACCGAACTGGTCGGCCCCCAGCAGCGCGCCGATTACAACATCGCGGCCGGTCTTGAGTTGCCCGTCGGTCTGAACGCGGATGCGATCTCGCAGGCCGTTGAGAATCAGCGTCTGCTGCGTCTCGGCCAGGCCCAACTCCCAAGGCCCGCCGGCGTGCTTGATGCTCGACAGCGGACTCGCGCCCGTCCCGCCGTCGTGGCCGCTGATGAGAACCTCGTCGGCATTGCCCTTGGCGACCCCGGCGGCAATGGTTCCCACGCCGACTTCGCTGACCAGCTTCACCGAAACCTTCGCTTCCGGGTTGGCGCATTTCAGGTCGTAAATCAACTGCGCCAGGTCTTCGATGGAATAAATATCGTGGTGCGGCGGCGGCGATATCAGCGTTACGCCCGGCGTGGAATATCGCATCCGGGCGATTTCCTCCGTAACCTTATGGCCGGGAAGTTGGCCGCCCTCGCCGGGCTTGGCACCCTGGGCCATCTTTATCTGAATTTCCCTGGCGTGGGAAAGGTAATCTATCGTTACGCCGAATCGACCCGACGCAACCTGCTTGATCGCGGAATTCTTCGAGTCGCCATTTTCCATCGGCTCGTAGCGGGCGGGGTCTTCGCCGCCTTCACCCGTGTTGCTCATGCCGCCGAGACGGTTCATCGCGATGGCCAGGGCTTCGTGGGCCTCCTTGCTGATCGACCCGTAGCTCATAGCCCCGGTGCAGAACCGCTTGACGATATCGCCGGCTGACTCGACCTCCTCAATCGGCACAGCCTCGCCGGGAACGAACTCGAACAGCCCCCGCAACGTGCAATGCTTCCGCGACTGATCGTTAATCGACTTGGCGTATCGCTGATACGCTTCGGCGTCGCCCAGCCGCACGGCTCGCTGCAGGCTGGCGACCGACTCGGGATTCCACAGGTGATTTTCCCCGTCCACGCGGAAATGATACTCCCCGCCGAATTCGAGTTGATTCATCGAATGCTCCGGCAGATTGTACGCCCGCCCGTGTCGCTTCAGAGCATCCGAAGCAATCACGTCCAGCCCCACGCCGCCGATCCGCGAACTCGTGCCGACGAAATACTCGTCCACCACGTCCCGGCTAAGCCCGATCGCCTCGAACAACTGGGCGTACTGGTAACTCCGCAGCGTGGAAATGCCCATTTTCGACATCGTCTTGAGAATACCCTTTTTGATAGCGGCGATAACGTTGTCGATAACGTGTCCGGCTTCAAGGGTTTGCTGCAATTTGTCCCGCTGGCGTAAATCTTCCAGCACGTCGAACAGCAGATACGGATTGACGGCGTTGGCACCATAGCCCAGCAGCAGGCAGAAGTGCATTACCTCGCGCGGCTCGCCGCTTTCGACCAGTATGCCGGCTTCGGCACGGAGGTTTCGCTCCTGCAGGCCGTGATGCAACGCAGCCGTCGCAAGCAGACTCGGTATCGGCGCGGTCTCCGGCGAATGGTCGCGGTCGGACAAAATCAGCAGCGACGCGCCCTGGCGGATGGCGGTTTCGGCATCGTCCACCAACGCCTCAAGCCCCAGCCGAAGATTGCGGGCCGGGTCACCCTCCACCGCGAAAATCGCCGGTATCGTAACCACCCGCACGTCATCACGCTTCGCCGCACGCAGGCGAACCATGTCTTCATTGGTCAGAATCGGATGCGGCAACTTGAGCTGGCGGCAATGTTTGGGCGTTTCGTCGAGGAGGTTCCGCTGCTTGCCGGTAAAGGTCATCAGGCTCATGACCAACCCCTCGCGCAGCGGGTCTATTGGCGGGTTGGTAACCTGCGCGAACAGTTGCTTGAAATAGTTGAACAGCGGTTTGGGCTGATCGGACAACACTGCCAGCGGCGTATCGGTGCCCATCGAGCCGACCGGCTCCTGGCCGGTAGTGGCCATGGGAATCTGGATCATCTTCAACTCTTCGCGGGTATAGCCAAAGGCTTCCATCTGCCGGCAAAGCGACTGCGGGTGAATCGCCGCCGGCATGGATGGATTGAACAGCCCACGCAACTCAATACGATTCTGATCCAGCCAGCGACGGTAAGGCTTCTGGCGGGCAATCTTGCTCTTGATCTCGTTATCGTCGATAATCCGCCCCTCGACGGTATCCACCAGGAACATCTTGCCAGGACGAAGCCGGCCCTTGGCCTGAATCTGCTCCGGCGGGAAGTCAATCACGCCGACCTCGCTGCCGAAAACCACCAGCCCGTCGGTCGTAATGACGTACCGGCAAGGCCTTAACCCATTGCGATCCAGCGTACCGCCCAGAACTCTGCCGTCGGTAAACAGCATCGCCGCCGGGCCGTCCCACGGCTCCATGAGCGCGGCGTGATATTCGTAAAACGCACGCTTGTCGGTACTTATATGATAGGCCGTGCCGAACGCCTCGGGCATCATCATCATCAACGCGTGCGGCAGAGACCGGCCGCTGCGAACCAGCAACTCCAGGGCATTGTCGAAGCCCGCCGAGTCGCTCATGCCCGGCGCCAAAACCGGAAACAAATCGGAAATATCGTCCCCGATAGCCTCGCTGGCCATCTGCGCCTGGCGGGCGTGCATGCGGTGGGCATTACCGCTGAGGGTGTTTATCTCCCCGTTATGGGCAATCATACGGAACGGCTGGGCCAGCCGCCAGTTGGGGAACGTGTTCGTACTGTAACGCTGATGCACCAACGCCAATGCCGAAACCATCCGCTCGTCGGACAAGTCCGGGTAATAGGCGAACAACTGATTCGCCATGAACATACCCTTGTACAGAATCGTCTTGCACGAAAGACTGTTGACGTAAAAATCGATCGCTGCCTCGCCGCAGGCCGTCTCCACCAGATTCATCGCGCGATTGCGAACCTGGTATAGTCGCAGGTCGAATTCCGTCTCGGGCAGTTCGCCGCCGGCCACGAAAACCTGGCGGATTACCGGCTCAGCCTGCAAAGCCAACTCGCCCAGGCAGGATCGGTCGGTCGGAACGTCCCGCCAGCCGAGCACACGCAATCCGTAATACGCCACCGCATCCTCAAACAACCCCTCGCATCGCCGCCGCAACGAAGCATCCCGCGGGAAGAAAAGCATCCCCACGCCGAAATGCCCCTTACCCGGCAACCTTATGTTGTTCTGCTCGGCCTGCGGACGAAAAAATTCCTCGGAAATCTGGAACAAAACGCCCGCCCCGTCGCCGGTGATGTCGTCGCTGCCGGCAGCACCGCGATGATGCAGATTCAGAATCACCTGTTTCGCGTGTTCGAGAATAGCATGGCTGCGGTCGCCATTGATATTCACCACCGCCCCGACACCGCACGCGTCATGCTCGTTACGAGACTCGTAAAGCCCCTGATCCACGGGGGCCTTGCCCTGACCAATATATGTTTTCCGAATATTCATCCCACTGGAGTCCTTAATATAGGGAATCTCTAAAAATTCATACCGTATTTACAATCAAAATTCATGGGGAATAGCGTAATAGTACGAGAAAAAACATTGTACCACCGGCAAAGATAATATGGAAGTATTTGATTTGCTTATTATTTTAATACTATTTATTAGCCGTGCTTATGCTATGACAGGGAAACACATCTCGTGAAACCGGGAACTATAAGATAAACGTCGATGACGATTTTGGCCCGACGACCGAAGCCCGCGGAAATCGCAGCCGTTCGCAGCAGAAATGAATTTCCAGAGGTTCCCTTATGTCTCGCCAAGCAACCGTCGCGGGGGCAATTCGGATTTCTGTACCTCCATCAACAGTACCGTTACATCGTCGAAAACCTGTTGATGGAAGGAAAGTTTTTCGTATATCCGCTGGATGAAAGCCTCCCGCTCCAGTGACGCAAACGGTTTGATTATCTCGGCGAGTTCCTCGGTTCGATCCCTTCCTTTGCCGCAGAGAATATCCTCCACGCCGTCGGAATACAGGAACAGGCGATCCCCCGGCCTCATCGGAACCTCGACGGATTCGTATTCCGCATCGGGCATTATCCCAAGCAGCGGGCCTGGCAATTGCATCGCCTCGGGCGCCTGGCCCGGACGAATCAAAATCGGAGCGGGGTGCCCGGCACGAGATAACGTAACGATCGAAGTCTGCGCATCGATCACCCCGTAAAGCCCCGTACAAAATTCGCATTTCGGGAGATGCTGCCGATAAATATCCATGTTCAGTTGAGTCATTGCCTCGTGCGGAGGAATAATTTCGTAATTATGGCCGGTGATACGCTTGGTCTGCAGCGCCCGCTTGATAAACATAGTCAACAGCGCCGCCGGCATGCCGTGGCCGACCGCGTCGGCAACGTAAAAACCCACGTGCGTCTCGTCCAGACGGCTGACGTCATAGACGTCGCCGCTGACCCAACCCAGAGGCTGATAAAGCACCCCGAAGCGAACCGCCCCGACCTTCGGCAGCCGACGAGGCAGGAAATCCTGCTGCACGCGGGCAGCCAATCGCATTTCCTCGCTGATATCATCCGCCGCATTGACGATATGCGACATCGCAAACGCCGCCGAGGTAACACCACTCTGCATGGTTTTCAGAGAATCGGCCAGCAAAACCGCCGCCCGAAATCTCTCCGTCAATTCTTCCGCCGGCAGGTCCAAATCAAAGTGCAACACCCCCATGTCGTCGCAGGCTTTACCGTCCGCCCCGGTTAAAACCACCGTTACGATTTTTTCCATTCGCAGCCGGGGTAGTATCCCCCTGGCTCCGTGCGTCAAGGCATGAACCAGGGCTATTTTCTCGCCCTCCGGTAAAATCGTGTCTTCTTCGAGAACAGGCACGGACACAAGCTCCCACAGCGCGGTTACCGCCTGCCGGACATTAGACGGAATCGGCAAATCGCCCATCCAGAGAAATTTCGCAGCCGTAGCCGTAGTAGTAACAGGTTCCAAAGCACACTCCCTTTAGTACAATGCTCGCTACCCCCCTTCCACCGTGGAGGGATCGGGCACATTTATAAACTCCACCCGCTGGCCGACCTTAATGCCGGCCCGCTCCAGTGATCCGGCGGGCAACTCCAACGCATACTGCGCATACCCGTGCGAACTGTACGTCGCGCGGGACTGGCCGTCCGGCTCTGGCTTCATCTCATGGACGCAGACAACATCACCATCCGGGCCTATGTACACTATATCAATCGGAATTTCGCAGCCTCGCATACAGAAATTTAAAATTTCCGGCGAAGAATAAATAAACAACATCCCCCGGTCAGCCGGTAGGTGCGATCGGCCGCTTAGCCCCAAGTATCGCTGGTTGCTGGTAGTAGCCAGTTCCACCGTCCAAGTGTAACCGTTAATGCGAACCTGCGATGGTGGCGGAGGAGATGAATTGTTCTGGCAACCCCCGAAAACCTGCCCCATAAGGCAGATAAAAACAATCCCCATTAAATGTCGAATCCGATAGCCCATTTATCCTGATATTTCATCAAGGTGAGTCATCATTTGCCCGAGCAGTTCCATCGGCAGGCCCACTACGTTTGAGAAACTTCCATCGACGGTGCGGATGAATTGGTCGGCAGTTTCCTGGATGGCGTATGCGCCGGCTTTGTCTCTCCACTCGCCCGAGGTGATGTACTCGTCTATTTCCTCGTCGGTCATCGGCCTCATCGTAACGTATGTCGTTTCCGAAGCGATCTGCCGGGTATCGCCAGGCCCAAGCAGCGCCACGCCCGTAATCACCGCGTG
>JAIORC010000360.1 GCA_021108335.1 Phycisphaerae bacterium | reverse complement strand
TTCTAACGGTCAATCCAGGGAAACCGCGTGGGTGCAAGCACCCACCCTACAGATTCTTCGTGCAGAAACCGCGTGGGTGGCACAGGCATGCCCCCAGGGGGTTTGTAACCTGTGCAATTTCCCACGATATCGGGTGGCATGGAAACACCGCGTTTTTTGCGGTGTAGCCATGAAAGATCGATTCACAATTTCTGCGACATCCCTTTCTCAAAACCACCCAACATACCATCCGCCGTTGTGTATCTATCTTTCATGGCCATCGGCTTCGCCGCTGACCATGCCACCCGACATCGTGGGAAACCGAAAAACACATGGTCCCCAGGGGACCATGCCACCCAAACCATAATGTCGGGTGCCATGCTTCTGCTTGCAGAAGCATGCTCGTTACGGACTCCATCATGGCGACCCCTGCGGTGTCGCCATGCCACCCGACAGAGAAACCGCGTGGGTGCAAGCACCCACCCTACAGATTCTTCGTGCAGAAATCACACCGGGGATTGGGAGAAAAGGCGACCTGTTCTATTTTCTTTTGCGTTTGGATTTGCCGCGCATGGTCTTTTTTGGTTTCGCGTACCAGTTTTCTTTTGTGTCAGCCGGGGCTGCGTCTTCGGCTGATTCTTTGAGTTCGGCGATGCGGTCGCGCAGGCGGGCGGCCTTTTCAAATTCCATGTCCTCAGCCGCTTTTAGCATCTCCTGTTCCAACTCAACCAGGCGCTCGGTGCGGTCGAATTCTTCTTCCGTGGCGTGGATGGCGTCGCGGGCGATGTTGCGGGCTTTGAGCTGGTCGGCCAGCGAGGTGCGGATCGCCTTTTCGATGGTCTTCGGCGTAATGCCGTGCTTTTTGTTGTATGCCTTCTGCAACTTGCGGCGGCGGGCGGTTTCCGTGATCGCCTTGTCCATCGCGTCGGTAATGCGGTCGGCATACATAAGCACCTTCGCGTTTACGTTCCGGGCGCATCGGCCTATGGTCTGGATAAGTGAAGTCTCCGACCGCAGGAAGCCGGCCTTGTCGGCATCGAGAATGCAGACCAGCGACACTTCCGGCAGGTCCAGGCCTTCCCGCAGCAGGTTCACGCCCACCAGCACGTCGAACTTGCCCTCGCGGAGTTCCTTGAGTATGTCCACGCGGTCGAGCGTGTCGATTTCGCTGTGGAGGTACTTGCTGCGATAGCCCTCCTGGCGGATGTAATCGGCGAGGTCTTCGCAGAGGCGTTTGGTCAGTGCGGTAACCAGCACCCGCTCGCCGGCGTTGACGCGATGCTTGATTTCCCCGAGCAGGTCGGCGACTTGCCCCTTGGCGGGCCGAACCTCGATGGCTGGGTCGATCAGGCCGGTCGGGCGGATAACCTGCTCGACCACCTCGCCGCCGGCAAGATTCAACTCGTACTCGCCGGGCGTAGCCGTCGTGAACACCACCTGTTTCCACATATTCTCGAACTCGTCGTACTTCAAAGGCCGATTGTCCAACGCCGACGGCAGCCGAAAGCCATGCTCCACCAACACACGCTTGCGGGCCTGGTCGCCGTTGTACATCGCCCGCAACTGCGGCAGCGTTACGTGTGACTCGTCGATAATCAGCAGAAAATCGTCGCCGAAATAATCTATCAGCGTAAACGGCTTGTCGCCCGGCTTTCTGCCGTCGAGGTGGCGGGAGTAATTTTCCACGCCGGGACAATACCCCACCTCCAACATCATCTCGACATCGTACCGCGTGCGGGCGGCAAGCCGCTGAGCCTCCAGCAACTTGCCCTCGTTCTTCAGCTTGATAAGCTGCATCTCCAGCTCGTGCTTGATATCGACCACCGCCCGCGCGACGGCATCCTCGCTGACTACATAATGCACCGCCGGGAAAATCACCACGCGGTCAGTCGAGCTGAGAGCGTCGCCGGTCGTCGGATTTATCAACGATATCGCCTCCACCGAGTCGCCGAAAAATTCCAACTGATAGCCGAATTCCTCGTAGGCAGGGTAAATGTCCACCGTGTCGCCCCGCACGCGAAATGTGCCGCGTTTGAAGTCCGTGTCATTGCGGTCGTATTGCAGGCTCACCAGGTGTCGCAACAAATCGTTCCGTTCAAGAGTTTGGCCGACGTTGACCGTCGCGACCGACCGGAGATACTCCTCCGGGCTGCCCAGCCCGAAAATGCACGAGACACTCGCGATGATAACGGCGTCGTTCCGCCCGGCCAGGCTCGCGGTGGCAGCCAGCCGCAGGCGGTCCAAGTCGTCATTTCGCGCGGCATCCTTCTCTATGTAGATGTCCCGCTGGGGGATGTAAGCCTCCGGCTGATAGTAATCGTAATAGCTGACGAAGTACTCCACCGCGTTATCGGGCAGCAGTTCCTTGAATTCCTCGTAGAGCTGGGCAGCCAGCGTTTTGTTGTGACTGATGACCAGCGTGGGCTTTTGCACCCGCTCGATTACATTGGCTACGGTAAACGTCTTGCCGCTGCCGGTAACGCCCATCAACACGCTGGCCTTTTGGCCTTGGCGGATGTTGCTCGCCAGCCGGTCAATGGCAGCCGGCTGATCGCCGGCTGGGGTCATCTTCGATACGACTTTGAATTCACCCATGTAAATCCTGTCGCCTACGGTTACTTTACAAAACTGGGGCTGAAGTTACGGTAGTAGTTGAGGTTTTTGCCGAACGCCTTCTGTGAGATGGCCCGGTTTGCCAGTTGCGTCAGCGTAGTAACTCGCCAGTCGGCATCGTCTTCCAGCCGGAGAATCATCTTCCCCCCATCGTAATCGTTGTAGAGAAACAGATCCGACGCGATGGCCTTGCAGGCTTGTCGCCGCTGGTTGGTTTCTGTCATCGTTTTGATCCACGGGGCAGCTTCCCGCAGCAGGGCTGCCGCAGCAGGCTTGCCGCGAACCTGTCGTATCTCGGCAGCTACTCCTCGCACGTAGTTGCACCGTTGTTGGATCGGCTTGAGGCTTCGCAACAGTTTCACCGCCTGGTCGCAGGCGAGCATGGCGACGGTATCGTCCTCGGTCCGGCGGGATAGTTCCGAAACGCTCACCCAGCCGGCCAGTCGCGTGTGTGAATCGAGGTCGTCGCCCATTTGTTTGAGTGTTGCCATCGCCCGGCGGAGAGTTTCCCGCCCGTCGGCGTAGTAGTCGTTGTCGATCTGCATGTTGGCGATATTCAGCTCATGCTTCAGGCGAAGCCGGCCATTGGCGACCTTTTCGCTTTCCTCGGCAGCCATGCCCATCAACCGTTGGGCACGGGACTCACGAAACTCCGGGGTACTGTCGCACCCAGCCGAAAACGAAAATAAAAAACATCCCGTCATCAAAACAGTAGTTACTCGTCGCATCGTCCAGCCTCCCGTTCTTGTTATATTGAAATTACACCAATTATACGCTTCAAACCACGTAGGCTTGCATGACAAATTTCTGATTACATGGCGACGAATCGGCGGAGGTTGTCCAGTCCAATCGAGAGGCCTTTGATCGGATCTTCCAGGCCCTCGAATTCGATTGAAAGTACGCCGTCGTAACCCGCGTTTTTCATGATGCTGATGCATTGCGGAATCGGCACGTCGCCGTGGCCTATAATCGAACCTCGCAGATAGTTGCCCCCGCGCGAGCGGAACCAGCCATCGCCGGGGTCGGGTGCGGTGCCCGGCTTGACGTGGAAGTCCTTGGCGTGCACATGAAAGGCATACGGCATGAGCAGGCCCTGTGCTTTTGCGGGGTCTTCATCGACACACAGGAAGTTGCCCATGTCCACCAACAGCCCGAAATTCGGATGGTTTACGCCGTTGACCAGTTTCTCCAGCCGCTCGCTGTCCTGGCAGAACAAGCCGTGATTTTCCACCATCGTTTGAATGCCAAGATCGGCGGCGAACGTTGTTACTTCGCGGCAGCCTTTGACCAGCACGTCCAGGGTGTCGTCGAAACCGCGAGGGCCTTTGTGATCCGGGCCGAAACCGACCGTCGCGTCGTGCCTCATACTTTTGACTCCAAGTATCTGCGCCACGCGTAGCTCGTCCTGGAGGCGGGTTGCCTCGGCTTTCCAGTCGCCGCTGCTGCCGTTGATGAAATCCGCGGCGATGGTGTAACTGGCGATCTCAATGCCGACACGGTCGCATTCTTCCTTGACCCGCGGAGCAAAGGAAAGGGGGGTCTGGCCTTCGGGCAACGTAAACGTCGAAAACTCGATCACGTCAAAGCCCATCTCTTTGGTTTTGGCGATTATGTCCAATTGGCCCATCTTGCCGGTGTTGACCAATTGCGCAAAACTGTACGAACTTACTCCAAGTTTCATTTCCGGTGATCCTTTCCAGGACGGGGACAGATACTTACATCTCAAATCAAATTATGTAGGTTATGCATGCTTCTGCAAGCAGAAGCACGGCACCCGCGCCGGGGACAATTCATCGCAGTTATCCCGTTGTCGCTACTTGCAGCCATCGACGTTGTTGCAGCACCATTTGACGGCCCGCTGGATTCCTTCGTCGTAGCTTACCGACGCCTTCCAGCCGAGCTGTTTGCGGGCTTTGTCTTCCGAGAAGAAGCACTGTCTGCCGATCAGCCAGACGGAATATCGCGTAACCAGCGGCGGGGTTTTCCGCCCGACGAGGTGCCCGAAGAATTCCATCCAGAAGGCGGCCTGGTATGCGATGGCGTATGGTACTTTGCGTGTAACGGGTTTGGCGCCGATGCACTCGGCGATTTTGTTGAAGTATTCGCTCTGGCTAATCACGCCGTCGCAGGAGAGGTTGTAGCTTTCGCCGAGGGCGATTTCCTTGGTGGCTGCCAGGATGCAGCCTTCTGCTTCGTTACCGGCGTAGGTAAGATTCAGGCGGTTCGTCCCGTCGCCCAGGAGTTTGCCCTTGCCGGCCCGGATTGCCTTTATCAGCCGGGGCATGGACGCCCGGTCCCGCGGGCCGTACAGCCAGGAGGGTTTGACTACGGTTACGGGCAGGTCGCCTTTTTCCCATGCGGCCCAGACGAGCTTTTCCGCCTCAACTTTCGCACGGCTGTAATAGCTCCACTTGTGGAGGTTTACGCCCAGCGGGGCGGTTTCGTCCAGCACCATGCCCTTGCCGTTGGGGTGTCCGTAGGCACTGATGCTGCTGACGTGCAGGAACCGCTCGACGTTGGCTTTTTTGGCGGCGTCGATCATGTTCTTCGTGCCGCCGATGGTTACGGGTACGAAGTAGTTGTCCCAGTTGCCCCAGTCGCCCACGGCGGCGGCGGCATGGTAGACGGTTTTGACGTCCTTGAACGCTTCGGCGAGGCTGGCTGGGTCGGTTACGTCGCCGAGGGCGAGTTCCACGCCCCCGAAAGATTCCAACGCGCGTGTGTCGCTGTTGGGGCGGACCAGTGCGCGGACGGATTCGCCGGCTGCGCGGAGTTGTTCGACAATATGGCTGCCCAGCAGGCCTGTAGCTCCTGTAACAAGATTCATAATCGTTTAACCTTCCCAAATTCGGATGTATTTGATTGTTGCCTGATCGCATCGCGACGCAAGCGGTTCGCGGCAGGTTAATGTAGAGACAGTTCGCCAAATGGTCAAGGACTGTTTTTGTGTTGTCGCCGTCGATTTTTCCCATTGTGGCGGCTGGCGGGGCTTCCGGCGGCGGAAACAAAAGTCTGTCCGGTGGGGCTAATTAGGCGTAACTTCCGCTGGTGGCGACACTTATCGCCTGTGAGAGCGAATAAAAATATCGGTAAAACCTTCAGTATTTATTTGAAACAGCGAAACTTGACGGTACAATCCTGTGTTAATAAGGTTTGGATAACGTCGCGGGGCTGCTGGTAGCGGCAGACGATTTTTCGTCGTCGGCGTTTTGGAACTGAAAACAGGCCAATGATTCTCGATGAGGTTTCAAGAATTCCCGGTGCGGATGTCGATAGTACTGTATGGAGCAGGTACTTCTGCGGCATCGGATGGGTTTGGCGGCCTGGGCATAATTGAGGTATTGACGAATGAAAAAAACGTTGCTGAAGATTATTCGGCCGACCAATCGCGGAGTTCGTGTTCTTGTCGGGCTGTTGCTGGTGGCGCTGCTTTGTCTGCAGATGACCATCGCCAAAGATGAGAATGAGGCATCCGGGTTGGTCAAGGTCGACGCCAGCACTTCTGCCCAAATCCAGCATTTTGCCGAGACGGATCACGTAGCGCTGCTGGAAATGTGCCTGGAGAGATTCCGCGAGCGTAACGCCAAGAGTTACACCTGCACGTTCGTAAAGCAGGAAAAAATTCGCGGCAGACTCGGCAAGAGGCAAACCATTGACGTAAAATTTCTCGCCAAGCCTTTCAGCGTGGCGATGCGATGGGTGAAGAACCCGCCGAAGGGTGATATGATTCTGTATGTGGAGGGCAAGTTCAAGGACGACAAAACCGGCCGCAGTCAAATGGTGGTCCGCCCGACGCACGTGCTTTTGCGGGGATTTACCGGCGGTTCCGTCAAGCGTTTGCCGGACGGTGACGACGCCAAGAAGAGCACGCTTCGGCCTTGCACCATGTTCGGTTTCGAGAATAGTCTTAAGAGCCTCCTGGATGTATATAAACTCGCCCGTCAGCGCGGCGAATGCGTCGAGAGGATGAAAGGATTCTCCAAAGTGGACGGCCGGGACTGTATCGTCCTCGTGCGATTCCTGCCGGAACGAAAAGGATACCCCGCCAAAAAGACCATCGTCTGTATCGATTTGAAATATCTCCTGCCGGTACGCGTACAAGGTTACGGCTGGGACGACAAGGTCAATTGCGACTACGAATATCAGAAAGTGAATTTTGACGTAGCCTTGCAGGCGAAAGATTTTACGCCCAAAGCCGTCGGCTTCAAAACCAAGTAACCCGGCACCCCGCTGTAATACCTACGCGGGGTAATGCCGTCATCAAAACAGCCCCTCGGGTTTGAGGGGTTTTTTTGTGGGCCTTGGAAGTAAACTTGCTGCCTGCCGATTGGCGGACACTATTTATGGAGAAAAAATGATGAACACTATGCGAATTGGACTGATTCTTCTGCTGGCGATCTTTGCCGCGGTCGGCTGCAATGGTACACCCGTCGTGCCGGACCATGGGCATGCACTCAAACCCAAGACTATCAATGACGACAAGTCCGTGCCGAGGGAGATTCTCAAGCTGGCCGGGAACAATCACGTTGAGCTGTTGAAGGAAAGCCTGAAGTGGTACAAGAAAAAACCGGTAAAAGACTACACCTGCACGCTCACCAAGCGGGAGGTTATCCGCGGCAGCCTTCGCAAGGAGCAGGTTACGAAGGTGAAATTCCGGCAGAAGCCATTCAGCGTGGCGATAAGCTGGGTAAAGAACCCGTCGCTGGGCGACCGGGTTTTGTACGTCGCCGGCAAAAACAGGGACAAGCAAGGCCGTTCGCAGATGGTCGTTCGCCCGACGAGCTGGTTTTTACAGGGGCTTACCGGCGGTTCCGTCAAACGTCTGCCGGACAGCAAAGACGCCATGAAGGAGACGTTGCGGCCTGTTACCATGTTCGGGCTTGAGAATTGCGCCAAGAGTTTACTCGAGGTCTATGACGCCGCCATCAAAGCCGGCAAGTGTACCCAGGGATATGGCGGCGTTACGATGGTCGGTGGGAGGAAGTGTGTCGTGCTGGTACGCACGCTGCCGTACAAAAAACAATACCCCGCAAAGACGACCTATATTTGCCTGGACGTCAAAACCCTTCAGCCGCTGCGAGTGGTCGGTTACGGCTGGAAGGAAGAATTTCTCTGCAACTACGAGTACCACGACATCAAGATAAACGTCGGCCTGACCGACAAAGATTTCACGCCGCAGGCCAACGGAATCAAGCTGTCGAAGTAAAACAGGCGCGAGGCTGGAGGCTGTAGGCTTGAGGACAGAATACAGAGAAAACGTTACACATTCCCACCTCCAGCCTCTAGCCTCCAGTCTCCGGCCTCTGGTCTACAGTCTCAAATTGCGATTTGTCCTGGCGGGGATTTTGTGCTTTGCCGGTTGCGGGGCTTTGCCAGAGGGCGGGCCGGGCGAGTCGTTCGGGGTGGATTTCACTCCGCCGGCCGGTGTCGGCCGCAAGGCGGTTCGCGGGGCTATCGTGTTCGTGGTCGATGGCGTCAACGGGCATATCTTCCAGCAGATGCTCGAGAAGGGCGAGTTGCCGGCGATGCGGAAGTATTTTGCGGATCGTGGCTTGTACGTCCAGCGGGCAATCGCCAACACGCCGTCGGTTACGCTGGCGAATATCACCAGCCTGGCGACCGGGCGGTTCCCCGGGCATCACGATATTACGGGCGTTCGCTGGTTCGACCGTCGCGGCTGCATCTGGCGGGACTACACGACTATCGCCCAGAAGAACACCCTTGACGGCGATTACCGGGCGGGCAATATTTTCGAGCAGTTTCCCGGCGAGATGACGGTTTCGATTTTCTATCAACCGCACCGGGGCACGACGAAGTTCTTCGAGAATTGGATGTCCGCGGGTCCGGCGTTTTTCTTCGGCATGTACGAGTATATCGACCGGCTGACGCTGCTACGCTTCGGCGAGATGATGGACATCGCCCGCCGGCGGAGCCAATTCCCCGTCGTAACCTACGCTTATCTGCTGGCGCCGGACTTCAACGCATACGCCCATGGTGTCAGCAGCCGGCAGTACCGCCAGGCGATACAACATACGGACAAGCAAATCGGCAGGCTCCTGGGCGACCTGGAGCGGGCGGGCCTGCTGAACCAAATGATAATAGCCTTCGTCAGCGACCACAGCCTCGGCGACGTGAAACATCACTTCGCCCTGGAAAAGTTCCTGCGGGAGAAGGTGCAATTGGGTGTCGCACCCGGCCGGCTGTGGGAGGAAACGCCCGAAAAAAACCGACTGAAATATTACGCGAGATACCCCGCCGCAATGGCTGTCTCCGGCGACCGCTATGCCGCGCTGAGTTTGCGTAAACCCATTCGCCGGAAGAATTTGCACGACGACGAAAAACACATGGCTTGCAAGCAAGCCATGCCACCCAAAACAGCACCCGCTTCGCCATCCAAAGCACTACCCGGCACGCGGGTTACCGGATACAAGCCCTGGCCGGTGCGACCTGCGCCGGCGGATCTGCATAACTACCCCGTCGGCAAGACGAATATCGCTGCCGGTAAATCGAATCCCGCTGCCGGCAAGTATATCGATCTGCCGAAGATGCTTATCGGCCAACCCGCCGTCGAGGCCGTTGCCTGGGCGACAGGCCCGAACCGCTGCCGCGTGCGGACAACTCGCGGCGAGGTTGAATTCGCCCAGCCGGCAGGACAAGGCGGACGAATTACCGCGAAATTCACCGGCGAAAATTTCCTGCTGAAGCGCCCCGGCTCCAAGGGCAAGGCGATTTCAATGACGCAGCGACAATGGCTGACCGCGACGGCGGATAGCGATTACCCAGACTTACCGGCTCAGATACTGGCGTATTTCCGGTCGCCGCGTGCGGGGGATATCGCCGTTTTCGCCACGCCCGGCTGGGATTTCTGCAACTCGAACAAGGCCGGCCACGGCGGCCTGCGGGCATATGACGACATGGTTGTTCCGCTGCTGATAGCAGGCCCGGGCATACCGCACGAAACCCGCAAAATCGCCCGCACCGCCGACCTCGTACCGACCCTTCTAACGCTGCTGGGCAAAACACCCCCCACAAATCTGGACGGCCATTCGTTGATATCAAAGCCGTGATTGACGCCGCTGCAAGAGGTTGTCGATGAATCTCATCGCATGCTTCTGCAAGCAGAAGCATGTCGCACGGCGAATGGATGTTTGGGTGGCATGGCCTGCTTGCAAGCCATGTGTTTTTCGTCCCGCGTGGGTGGGAGCATCACCTTACGCGCGGCGTTGGGTCGCCATGAGGGAGTCCGTAACAGCATGCTTCTGCGAGCAGAAGCATGGCACCCGGCAATCTTACATCTATCGTATTAACTTGTCGTATGCGGTATAGCTTCTTCAAAGCGGGACAGTATGTTGGCGCTCATCGGCTGCCTCCTTTGAATCTGATTCTCGGGTCAAGCCACAGCAGCAGCAAGTCGCTGACGAGCGTGCCGAAGACGCCCAGCAGGCTGAGTACCATAAGCATCGAACCGGCCATATACATATCTTCGCTGAATAGCGCTTCCAGCATCAACGGGCCTACCGTCGGCAGGCTCAGAACCATCGCAACAATCGCTCCGCCGGAAACCAACTGCGGGAACAACCCGCCAATACCCGAAATAAACGGGTTCAACGCCAGACGCACCGGATACTTGAACAGCAGCTTAATCGGGCGGACGCCCTTGGCTCGTGCGGTGGTAACGTATGGCTTTTTCAGTTCGTCCAGCAGGTTGGCCCGCATCACGCGGATCATGCCCGCGGTGCCGCCGACGCCCAGAACGATTACCGGTATCCAGATGTGTTTCAGCAGGTCTACGACTTTCGGCCAATCCCATTCCGGCTGGGCGGCAAACTCTGCCGAGAACAGGCCCGATACGCCGGAAATAGCCATCAAAATCAACGCCAGCAGGAACGCCGGAATGCACATGCCGATAAAACCGACGAACGTCAACACATAGTCGAAAACGGAATATTGCCGCACGGCTGAATATATGCCGATAGGAATCGCCACCGCCCATGTGAATATTACCGTGCCCAGCGAGATCAGGAACGTAAGCAATATGCGGTCGCCAACGACCTCGTTGACTTCCTTCGTGGTTTCCATCGATCGGCCCATGTTGCCCTGGAGAAGGCCTTCGTTTTTTTCGCTGAAGAATTTACCGTCTTTGTCGTAGCTTGTAAACCAGTAGACACCCATCCAGCGGCAGTAGCGTTTCCATTGCGGATCGTCGAAATAAAACTGTTCCCGCAAATCGTCTATTGCTTCCATGTTGACCTCATCCCCCGACTGCTGCAACAGCATGATTTTGGCGGTCAGGAAGTCCCCTGGCGGCAGTTGGATGATGAAAAACACCACCAGCGAGATAATCAGCAGCGTCGGTACCATTATCAATAGCCGGCGGGCGATATATGGGTGCCGAAGGGCTATCAGCACGATCAGGATAACCACAATCCCCAGAAACATCCATTTGATGATCTTGCCGATGATCTGCCCCGCGGTTTGCTTATCCTTGCCGGCCTGGCCAATCAGGGACAGCGAACCAGGTCGGGCCGTGATTTGGACAATCGCCTCTTTTGTATTCTCAATGGCGCCGGGCGAATCGTGAGGGTTTTCGAAATAATACGTTTCGATACCGGCATTGCCGGGTGTCTTGAAAACAGCGCCATACATCGCATTTTGGGGTACGTTACGAAAGCCCTTTTTGACTACCACAGGTTGCGGCGGCGGGCTGGTCGCGTTGATCGTCCAGAGATTATCCGCTG
>JAIORC010000202.1 GCA_021108335.1 Phycisphaerae bacterium | reverse complement strand
AAGCGGATTTTTCTCGCGCTTGCCGGGCTGATCGCCGGCATGGCTGTTACGCTGTTTTTCGGGGCGGAATTGTTCGATATCTTGCGATATCCATATGTGCAGGTCATGGGAGCCGATGCGAAGTTTCTGGCTACCCGGGCCTCGTCGGGGTTCATGGTTTACCTGAAGGTCTGCCTGATCGGCGGGTTGATACTGGCTAGTCCGTGGGTGATTTATCAGTTCTGGAAGTTCGTCTCGGCGGGGCTGTATCCTCGGGAGCGACGATATTTTTACGCGGCTGTGCCGTTTTGCGTGGCGCTGTTCGTCGGCGGGGCGGTGTTTTTCCTGTTCGTCGTGTCCGTGCCGATAATGAAATTCTTCATCGGCTTTAACGACATGCTGCACATCGAGACACGGCTGACGTGGGAGAATCACGTTGCGATGATGACGAACATGATGCTGGTTTTCGGGCTGGGCTTTCAGTTGCCGGTGGTGGTGGCTGTGCTCGGCAAGATGGGGCTGGTAACGACCGCGATGCTCAACCGGTCTCGCAGGTACGTGATCGTGGGGCTGTTCGTCTTCGCCGCGGTGGTAACGTCTCCCTCGCCGGTAGACCAGGTGCTGCTGGCAGTGCCAATGTGGGGGCTGTTCGAATTAGGGGCATTGTTCGTCCGGCTGGGGGGCAAACCCCGGCCCGGCGACGGCTGACAATCCGTAATGCCCGGCGCGCAAAAACCTGTTGCTTAAGCTGTTCCATTCCGGGGCTTTACGGATATGGCTTTATCGCCCGGCTACCGTTTTGCCTCTTCCCGGGCCTGCGGCACCGGGCAACTGCGGCAGTTCGCGATATTCGTAGAACGTCTCGTAATTTTTGCGGAGGTATCCGCCAGCCGTTACCCGAACGCCATTGAGAACCACGCCAAAGATATGCGTACCGACCTGGTTAAGCATGTCTCGCGTACGCTGGATGATTCCGTGAGTGTTCACGCCGGCACGAGCAACGAGAATCGTCCCGTCGACTATGGCACTGAGCACGCCGGCATCCGTAACCACCATGCAGGGCGAACTGTCGAAAATGACATGGTCGTACTCCCGGGTGAATTCTTCCAGGCGGGTTCGCATCTGGTCGGAGCCCAGCAATTCGGACGGGTTTGGCGGGATAGGCCCGGCAGCCATTACATGCAAGTTCGGTTCCACCTCGTATACCAGCTCTTTCCAGTCTCCCTGCTCAACGAGAGTGGTGCTCAATCCGCTTTCGGGGCACTGCGGAAACAGTCGGCGAATCATCGGCTGGCGGAAGTTCGCATCGATCACGAGAACCTTTTTTCCGCTTCCGGCAATAGCATGCCCGAGATTCAGACATATTGAGGTTCTGCCGTCTTCCGGCATGGGACTGGTTACAAGGATACTCTTTTGCCGCTCGGCAGGCCCGCTGAACTGCAACGTCATGCGAATCTGGCGGAACGCCTCGCAGACAATCGTGTTGGGATTGGTAATAAACGCAACCCGCAAATCCTCGATTTCTTCTTCTTCCACGTCGTCCAGGTGCGGTACCATTCCAAGCATCGGCAAATCCACTCGCCGGGCGATATCCGAGGGAGCTTTGATCGACGTGTCCATAAACTCCAGCAAAAACGCAATGCCAAAACCAAAAAACAACCCCAAAAGCACGCCTACCGGTATCATAACAGTAAATTTAGGCATGGATATTACACGTGGCTGCATGGCAACGCGATGAACAACAAGAGGCTGCTCGCCGCGTTTAAGAAGACGCAAATCCAACCGCCGAACATTTAACTGGGCCAGCCGTACATCCGCAGCCGCCTTCTCTTCTTCGGCGGTTTTGAGATCCGTCATCCTCTTTTTCATTTCTTTGAGCTTTGCGTTGTTTTCCCGCTTTTTCATATTTAATTTGGTAATTTGTTGTTCAAGCCCAAGGAACACCGAATTGCGCAAAGCCTTGACATCCGCTATCGCTTTTTGAATAATTTCTTTTCTCTTCGCGTCATATTGTTTTCTTGCCAACCCAACCCGGGTTTGCAAATTCTTGACTACTTTATGGTTAGGAAGATATTTAGTTTTCGCCGCGTCCAATTCGAGCTCCAACGCATGCGATCTCGATTCAAATTGCCTCAATAACGGATCGTATTGCAACTGCATCTGCACTTCAGGCATTTCAGCGAGCTCTTCATCGGTCTGGCTTTTGACGGTTTTAAGAGCCTGTTCCGCAGCAACGAAATCACGCTCTATTATTGTCAAATGCTGTACCAATATATGGGCTTCAGATTTTAATGCCTCGTACGATTCATCCGTTGCGCTGGTTGTACCACTACGATATAAGTGGATAGCCTTAATGGCTAGTTCACGCTTACCTTCAACGTCCGTCACTTCTTTGACCAGGCGGGCAATTGCCTGGTCCCGGCCTGCACCGGAGACACTCTTGGCCTCCGCCACTACTGCCTCGGCAATGGCGTTTACGATATTCGTGATATCTTTTTTGCTCCTGCCGGTCATTTTGATTTGCAGAAAGTTGGTTCGCGGAATCACGCTGACGTCCACTTCATCAAACAACGCCTGCATAACGTCGCCGTGAGAGACCTTTTCAAACCACGAAGTACCCCGAATTTTGCCCATCGCTCTTTTAAAGACCTGCTCGCTCTTGGAGGACATGGCATAGGAGAGCATAAGACGATCCATTATTTCCTTGGCCAGAACACCACTATCCGCGGATAATTCGGTCCTCTTTGGCGGATTCACAACCAACAGTGCCTCGGCAGTGAAAAATGGAGCATACTCCCGCCAAAGCAAAGTCGCGCCGGCTGACGCCATCGTAAAAATTACAAAAGACAGCATAATCAACCACTTACGCTGGCGGAGAACGCGCAGGAAATCCTTGCCAGTAAAGCTGAAACCTGTCGCCCCCGAAGGGGCATTAGGCTTTCGACGGCCTGCTGGCCCCGAATAACGAACAATATGGGGCGTTTCTTCCCGTGTAGGAACCAAACTCATACGAGTTCTCCTTTTACTTCTTCTTATTTAAAACCTTTTCAACCTCATCCAACTCAGCTTGTGCCTTTTTGCGAATCGGATCGTTTTCGTTTTCCCGAGTCATCTCAATAACCCGGCGATGATAACCTTCGGCGCCGCTAAAATCACCTGTCTTTTTCAACAGATGTCCCATGTGGTACAAAATCTCGGCACCGGGGGAATCCATATCCTGCATCACTTTCTTCAAAAGTGACAGGGCCTGCTGGTAATCTCCCAGCTTCGCCAGCGTCCAGGCATAGGTATCCAGCAGATTCACATCTCCCGGACGCAGACTCATTGCCCGTTCGATGAGAGGTTTTGCATCTTTTGGCCGATCAAGTTTGTCGGCGTAATAATACGACAAATTGTTCAACGCTTCCAGGTTATCGCTTTCTTTCGCCAGGATTGCCTTGTAAATCTTTTCCGCCTTGAGATATTGCTTCTGGGCACCATAACACGCAGCCAAACGCAAAGATATGACCACCTCTTCATGCGGGGTTTTCGCCAATTTCCGGGCTTTGATCAAATATAATTCCGCCTTGGAATATTTTTTCAACTTAAAGCCAATATTGCCTATCGCCATGTAAGTCTGCCAGTCATTCGGCCGAGCCTTTATAATTTCAGCCGATTTGGCGAGAATTGCGGCGCTTCCGTAAGCATCTCTCATTAAGTTTACGATAAAAAACACATCCGCCGCGGGATTTTGGGTTTCTCGCAGCGCTGCGATAAACTGCCCGAACACTTTCTGGTCCGCTGGTGCCTGCTTTGCGGCTGCCAATGCCATAATCGCCATTATACCGCTCTTATGCGCTGGACGGGCGAGATATTTCTGCGACTCTTCGGCAAGTTTGTCGAACTGCCCGACATCCTGCAGGGCAATCAAATAAAAGCGCGCCAATTGAACGCTTTCCGGGACAATGTCCAAAGCCGCTTTCAACATCTCGATCTGTTTGGGGATATTCCCCCGGGCTTTCCACATCCGCGCTAGTGTCAGGGGAAAAGCCGTCTTCTTGCCGAACTTTTTCCGCGCAACCCGGCCAAGCTTTTCCGTCGCTCTCCATTTTTTCTGCCTGAGGAACAGATTGATGAGGCGTTCATAAGCAGGTTCATATTCGGGATACTGGACGATTAATTGATCGTATTCCTGAATCGCCCGATCAAATTGCCTCATGGCTTCCAGCAATTTGCCCAGGTCCATCTTGAACAGAACGTTGTTCGGAACCAGCTCAATAGCCTTGCGGAAATCTTTTACCGCCAGACGCAAATCACCCCTGGCCCGATGCACCTCCGAACGGAGGATAAACACCTCTGCATTTTTGGAGTCCACCTCAATCGCACGGTTAAACTCTTTCAACGCCTCGTCCAACCGATTCATACGCAAATAAGCCAGCCCAAGCCCCATCATCGCCACGGAATCCGAAGGATCCTTCTTGATAAGCTCCTTGTAGCCCACAATAGCTTTCGCGATCATTCCCCCATCAATCTGACGGCGGTACAGCATTCTCTTGGCGACAACATCGTCTTTATCCAGATCGATAACTTTTTGCAATTCGCTGATAGAATGCCGCCAAGCCTGTTGACTCTCAGCCATCTTTTTCTGCCGAGCCAGAATACCCGCCCGAAAAGCAAGATAATTTGAATATGCCCGCATGGCTTGCGTGCCTTTATTCTGCGTCTGCTCTATATGAATGGCCTTTTCAAACATCTTTTTAACCATATCCTGGTCTTTCCCCCCCGCCAGATAATCAGCCCAGGCAATGTACACCAGAATTAATTTGGGGGGGTCAGATTCGACGGATTTTCGCATCTTCACGAACAATTCATCGGCCTTGGACGAACGCCCTATCCGACGATAAAACGCCGCCAACCGGGGAAGAGCCGCAATCTTGTTCGCCGCATGGGTAAAGTAATATTCATACTTGGCCTGGGCCAAGTCAAACTGCTTCTGCTTTTCGTACAACATGGCAAGCCGCCAGACATTGTACAAATTCTTCGGCTCCTTCTCGAAGGTACTAGTTCGCTCGCGAATGGCTTCGGGAGTGTCTTGGACATCCACCATACGCTCAAGCCATATCGCCTTGGCCTCTTTATTACGACGCCCCCTCGGATCCTGCCTAATCCCACGAATCAGGCTGTCCGCCTCGTCAAACCGTTGCTCCCAAATCGCCAACTTAGCCAACCACAACAAAGCGGAAATGTTTTTATGGTCATTCGCGACGATTATTTCAAATTGTTTCTTGGCCTGCTCAAGTTTCTTCTCCTTAACCAGACATTCGCCCAACAACAGGCGGTCGGCCTGGAGGTTATCCCGACTCTCAAGCACCTTTTTAAGGAGCGAAATAGCTTCTTTCCATTGTTTCTGAGCCATCGCCAATCTGGCCTGATATCGCTCACGCGTTAATGGCTCTGGATTTTTCAGGCGACCGATTACTGCCTCGGCTGCGGCCCAGTCCGACGAAGCAAGAGCATTACGGAACAACCCCTCGATCACAACAGGATGATCCGGATTGATTTTCTCCGCCTTGTTCAGGTATTCCAATGCCTCTGTAGTACGCCCGTACCGAAAGCAAAGATTCCGCATCGCCAAGGCCTTTTGCAATTTATCGTCAATCCGGTCAAGAATTCCCTTTTCAATTTCGAATCGTTCTTTACCGTCCTTTGTGCCAATCAGCTTCTTTAATATCTTGTAATTTTCGTCCTCCGGATATTTTTTCAACATCTCGTCGATCTTTTTGAGTGCCTTGGCCTGCTGGCCAGTCTGCGTCCACAACGCCAACAATCGCCTCATGGTCTGGTAATCCTTGGGGTTGCCGGCAACGAGTTTCTCCAGTATTGCCGCTGCCCAGTCATACTGCTCGCCATCGATCAGATTCTCCACCAAACGCATAGACATCATCCGGGTCATAGGCGTCTCCTTCATTCCAGCCGGAAGGACTACGCTTTTGTTCTTGATGATATTAAGCGCTGCCATCATCTCGTGGGCAACTTTGTTTTCCGGGTCGGCCTGAAGGGCTTTTTGCACGTAACTAAGCGCGCTTGAATAATCCCGCATGTTGATACGGAATTGCGCAGCCTTCAGCAGAAAACGAGGATTATCGGCCAATTGAGGCTGTTTTAGAATGACACGGATCAGCTTTTCCGCACGCGAAGGCAACCGCAATCGCTCATAAACCTCGATAAGCAGTTCTACAACACGAATGCTTTGCGGTGCCTTGTTGAGATACTCTTTTGCCTGTTCCCATTCCCCCTCAATACATGCAATTCGCCCGGCAATTTTGTATTGGAGGGGAGCTTCCCGGACAGTTTTCTGCAATTCCGCGTGGAGGTCTTTTGCCTCTGCAAGAATTTTTTTCCTCTCCTCCGCTTTTTGCTCGCTGTAGTATAAGTCCAGCAGACTATCGCACAGCCAATAATTCAACGATACTCTGGCTTGCATGGTATTTATTTTTTCCTGATCCGAACTCTCCAGAATCTTATCCAGGACGGCTATACCATCACGAAGAGACTGGATCGACATGGGCAAATTCCGCTTGAGCCGATATATCTGCATCAAACGTCTATAAATACGAACATCGGTTTTGTCGATTCCCTTAGCGGTTTTAATAGCCTCTATTGCTTTGTCGAGAATTTTCTCGTCGCGGTCCTTCTCGTCGCGAGCCTTCTGATAGGTATAAATATAAAAGTCAGCCAACGCAAGGTAGCCGATAGTATCCTTCGGATCAGCTTTTATCGCATCGCCAATAACCTTGAATGCCTCTTTCTCCCGTTTGTTTCTCCGCAAAAACCTCGAATAAAATACTTGTATCTCCGCTTTGGTTGGATTGGCCTTAATCGCCTGCTTATAGGTTTTTTCCGCCTCCTTGAGTTTCTTGAGCCTTTCCTGGTATTTTGCCAGAGAATCCCAGTATCTTACGTTGGTCTTGTCGAGTTTTACCGCCTCGTTTAAATCCGCCAGTGCCGCATCGGCATACATTAACGGATCGTTTGCCGCCAGAAAGCTTTTGGCTACTCCTCGTCGATAGTACAGTTTGGGGAGCTGCTGGCTTTTGTCGGAAAGGATAATATCCAGGCTATCGATAAAGTCCCGCCAGAGCTTGTAGTTCGTCTTGATGTAAATCGCCCGCCCCCAATCGTCTTCCGCCAGGCGTTTGCGGGCTTTGTGAAAATCCTCTTTTTTCACCAGAGAATCATCCAGTGCCGAGCGAGCCATGCGGTAATAGTGACTCCGCTCGCTTCTGCTGAGGCTTTGGTCATTACTGGACCGGTCAAAACATACCTCGGCCAGCGTGTAATATAATTCGACATCAGGCCGATCGCCCCCAGCTTTAATAGCCTTGGATATGGCATTTATCGCCTTTTGGTAATCCTTCGGCTTCTTGGCAAGCGCGTCCTTCCACTGCTTTTTATAAAACTCCGGCGACTTCGGAAGATTAAGCAGCCATACACTATAGCCACCTGCTCCGACAACAATGGTAAAAACCACTACCAACAACAATACTCGACGATTCAATTTTTTTCTTTTAGCCATTGTCCACCTGTTTATTCTACGAAATTATTTCTTTTGGGTTCCCTGAGATTTATGCATTTGTTCTATCCGCTCCGCCGAAGGCAACTCCCGGAGAATCGCCGGAAGCGAGTTTCGCAAAAACTCCTTGGCCTTCGCGTTCGCCAGGGACATATCCCGCACACCGTTCGGAGCATACGGGAAAAATTGCATTTTAGCATAATATACGTACCGCAGCGTCAATTTTGTTAAAATCAGCCGTACCTTATCGCGATTTTCCTCCGGTACGCCATTTACGCTGAAGAGATAATACTGCACATACCGCCTGGCAACTCCCTCGCTTGCCTTTTCGTACGCCAGTGCGACAAGTTCCGTGTCCGTGTCCCACGGTGCCGGAACACCCGGTATTTTAACCGGTAAAACCTTTCGCCCGTCCCCAATAGGCCTGGCTCCACCAGCCAGGACACAGATATCAGGCACGTGCGGAACCGTCACCTCGCTGCCGGTGTAATACTCAATCCCCAACTGCCAGTATTTCAGCGGCGAACCTTTCGGTTCGGTCGTATCTTCATAAATTCGTGCGACATACCAGTTACTCTCCCGATCGGCATAGCGCTTTTCATCCAGGGTCGTGCCGATTTTCAGCGTCTCCAGCATATCGTGCCGATGGATAATCTCCCCGTCGGGCCAATCGTCATGAATAGGTTTACCGTTTTTGTCCCGTTTAATTTCGCCGTCTTCCACCCGCCGATAACGATACGTCCCGTCCTTCAATTTGCCAAACTGCTTGGGCAGAGAGATATTACGGAAGGTTTTCTGGTCCACTTGCACATTTTCAGGCCAGGCGACCGGTTCCTTGCGGGTATACCACTTAAGGGTATCCATGGTAACAGTCCAGCCGATCGTAGCAGCCAGCAGCAAGCCGGCTACGATGCCGAAATGAGTCCACCCCGCGTCGGGTTTTTCGGGCCAGTCGGCTGCTTGCGCTTCCACGGTCATACCTTGCCCTCCAGAAGCTCCGCCGAACCCGTATCGTCGGCGTCCTTTTTATCCTCCCCGTCTTCCTCGTCGTCATCGACTTCCTCGTACATGCTGTCGAGCAAATGGGCCAGCAGGAACAGCAGCAGCAGTGCGGGAATCATCAGAATCATGCCCATTGCATTGTGCATGAAATCTTCGCCCAGTTCTTTCTTGTCTATCAGGAACATGACGCTGGTTCCCGCTACGCGAAGGATGTTGACTCCTATCGCAATTGGAATGCCGGCTAAAATAATTACCGCTCGCTGCCAAAAGGGGCGTTCCTGAATATATGCAACCAGCACTCCCAACGCGAAAAAGCCCAGCAGCGAGCGCATACCGCTGCACGCCTCGGCAACCTGTAACGGATGAACCTTGCCCGTAAGACTCGTTACCTCCATGGAGGAGGCGGCTACGGTAATCTGGGCGCCGAACAGCATGAGCAGCTTTGTGGAGAGAGTGGCTGCGAGATTCTGCAACGGCAGAGACACCATCGTGTAGAGCTTGTTGGGTAGAGGCATCGCCAGGCTCAGGAAGAAAATCGGCACAAAGCACAACCAAGCCGTTTTAAGTCCGCAAAGATACAACACCAACCCGAAAATCATCACGGGAATGGACAACTGAACAATCCAGTCGTTACGGAGCACTACAACCCCGGAAGCCTTGATACACATAGCCAACAGGACAAGCCCCAAGCCCCACAGGCAGACCCGCCGCGGCAAGACAAGTATCTCCCGCCGCCAGATATACAGCAAATATAAACTGAACAACGGGATAAAAGCGCCGAAGGTCCAATCCGGATTGCTGATCCACTGGTTGAAAAGCCCCAGAAAGTCTCCCCAGTAAAACGCGCTGACCAGCACCCCGAGAATACCTATCTTGACCCAGCCGTCGCGGGAAATCCGCCCGGTGAGAAGCTCTTCGTCCTCAATACCGATCAAATCCGCCAGGCTGCCTTGTGGATTGAGGGTATCGGCCCGATCTGATTGTTGCTCATGCTGGCTCAATACCCTGCTGCTCTCCTTACGTTACCAACCCTTGAATCGCCTGCTGTTAGGATAATTATACATCGGATCGGCAAAATTTCGATCATAAATAAACCCAAACCCGTAGGTCATACGGAAGGCGTTGCGAATCACAGCCAGGAACGACGAAACTACATGCGTCCCAACCGCGATAACATCGTTAGCCTTTAAGTATATATCAGGATCGGTTCCGCGGAGAATTTTATCTATATTTATTGGAATAATTTGTTCCTGATTTTTCCCGATACGCCGGATCAACACGGAATTGGCAGGCCAGGCCAGCGGACCAAGATTGCCCGCAGCCGCCACCGCCATCTTGATGGTAATCTTCCGGCCGGTCAAACTGTAAACTCCAGGACGAAGAACTTCGCCCATAATATAGAACTCGCCTATCTCCAGAGACGGAATCTGTATGATGTCATTTTCGCGAATTACGATGTTCATCCGGTAGTCGCCCTGCTCTAACTGCTTGCGATTAATGGCGATAACGCGAACGAGGTCTTCCTTGGCTATTTTGCCCCAACCGAAGGGATCGTCGCTTTTGGCCTTGCCGCGTGGTGCAAGCTGAGGCAGGGCCTTGGTATCGGGCATTTTGATGGCCGGAAGCTCCACCACCGGCTTGCGAGGCCTGGCTGGAACTGGCGGGGCAACCTTGGGAACAACCGTCGCCGCCGTGGCTGCCTTGGGCACCGCCGTGGCGGCTACCGCTTCCTTGACCCATTTACCGTTACGATACACCCACCGATGCGACTTTTTCGCCGGAGCCGCGGCGGGAGCTGCTGCCGGCTGCCCGGCTACTGGACCTGTGGATGTTTCGCTGTAACTCAATGCGGGAGCCGACGCGACAGGCCCATTCATCAACCTGTCCATATCCTTTAACTCATTGCCGGGAGTATTTCTCGCCGCCGGTGCCTTGACCTTGGGTGCCTGCTTGGGCTTGGCCTGAACTTCGGATTTACGGGTAGGCCTGGCTTGACGAATTACATATATGTAATCGATATTGCTCTGGGCAATACCGCCCGCCAACGCCAACGCCTCCAACAAACGCATGTCCCGCCGAACCAGGTTGTACGTACCAGGCCGCATCACCGAACCCAGAATACTGAACATCTGCTGACGCCGGGCGGCAATGGTTACCGAAATCACCGGCTCCTTGAGAATCCCGTGCTCCTGATACGTCTTCTCGATAGACTTGGTCAATTGTATCTGCGTCTGGCCCTCAGCCTTGATTCGCTTCTTCAACTGCGGCAGGTCGATATATCCGCTATCGGAAACTTCTCGACGCAAAAGCGTCTCAAGCCCCTCGGCGTAAAGATCCAACACGCTGATATCCAGAACGTCTGTCGCGCCGATCACATAATCCACATCTCCATAGATCCAGTCCTGCGGGCCTGGCTTTACCGAATTGGGGAAAAGATCAGAACTCTTGTCCAAATCACTCATCGTATCGATAATCCAACTGACCTCCGCCTGATCCGGTTTTGCGATGGGCTTATCAGGCTGGAGAAAACGATACTGCGAGATAATTCCCTGATCGCAGCCCGCCACTGCCACCAGTACTATCACCGGCAACATTAAGTGTAAGAGTGTTTTTGACTTTGCTTTCACGGCTTCCGTTCCTTTCCCAGACTAAATCTGTACGTACCACCTGCACACGCGGAGCGAAAATTACCGTGTGAACAGGAACTCCTTCAGTTTATAGGACGTTAAAAGTGGAATCGGCAAAACATCCGATTTATCTTTAGGGAATATCTGCACTTACAGATCGGGGTGTGCGATATCAAATCATGGCAGGGGTTATGCTGCTTTCCTGAGGTCTTTCCA
>JAIORC010000326.1 GCA_021108335.1 Phycisphaerae bacterium | reverse complement strand
CGACTGGATCGTGATGGACTTTGTCGACGTGGTGGTGCACCTGTTCACCCAGCCGCTGAGGAAGTTTTACGACTTGGAATTGATCTGGGGCGAATCGCCCCAAGTGGACTGGCAGCGAGCCAAAGCGGTTGGCGATGGCAGCACAAGTTTGTAACCTGGTGCAAGCAAAGTAGATGTGCCGGGTGCCGTGGCGGGAAGCGTAGCGACAGCCACGATGTTCAGAACAAAAACGCCGGGTCAAGACCCGGCCTACAAAAACAGGTAATTGGGTGGCATGGCGACACCGCAGGGGTCGCCATGATGAATGCGAAGCAGCATGCTTCTGCAAGCAGAAGCATGGCACCCCGAATTTAGCTGGGTGCCGTGGCGGGAGCGAAGCGACAGCCACGATAATCGGACAAAAAACACATGGCTTGCAAGCAAGCCATGCCACCCAGGTTTTTTTATAATATGTAGGGTGGGTGCTTGCACCCACGCGGTTTCTATGTTGGCTGCGGTGGAGGTAACAGCCCTCGCAGTGCAAAAGGATAAATCATGTCGGACCTCAGGAAAACGTTGTTGGATCGTTTCATTAAGGGCATTCGCAAGAGTTTTGATCCTTGTCCGCTGATCGGGCCTAAATGGCTCCAGGAATTTCCCAACGGCAAGCCTGCGGATTTCCGTTTCTTCGGCATCGTCAAGCTCGCCAAGGCTATGGGATATCCGCCGGCGCGAGTCGCTCAGATTCTCATGCGGAACGTGTCGCTGGGTGGAATCGACGTGGACGTTTCCGTTACGGATGATTTCCTGATAGACATCAATCACAAGGGCAAGTCGCCCACCACCGGCAATGCCAGCAAAGCCCCACCGGCAAATAAACGCAAAGACGACACCGCCGCAGGTGCGGCTAAACCATCACAGCGGGAAAGTACGCCGAACAAGAAGCCCAAACCTCCAGCCGCCGGCAAAAAACCCGCCGCAAAATCCACCAGAGGCAACAAACCGAAACCGAACTCGAAGGAACGCCCGAATAATTGGGGAAATAAATGAATTTACGAGATGTGCTTGAACAGCGGATAAGCAGTGCGATCCAGGCGGCCGGCGGCGAAGACGCCCCGGCGATGGTGGCCCCCTCGGCCAAGCCTCAATTCGGCGACTACCAAGCCAACGGGTGCATGGCCGCGGCCAAGCGGATGGAAACCAACCCCCGCCAATTCGCCGAAACCGTGCTCGACAAACTGGACATCTCGGACATTGCCCAAAAGGTGGAAATCGCCGGGCCTGGCTTTATCAATATCTTTCTGCGGGACGAGTGGCTTTGCGGGCGGCTTGGAGACATCGCCGCTGACGAGAAGCTCGGCGTCGCCGCCAAGGCCCAGCCGCAAACCGTAGTCGTGGATTACTCAAGCCCGAATCTCGCCAAAGAAATGCACGTCGGACACCTCCGCAGCACGATTATCGGAGACGCCCTTGCCCGCGTGCTGGAATTCCTCGGCAACAAGGTCATCCGCCAGAACCACGTCGGCGACTGGGGCACGCAGTTCGGCATGTTGCTGACGCACCTTGACGAAGTCGGCCAATCCGGCGAATCGTTAGCCGATCTCGAAGACTTCTACCGCGACTCGAAAAAACGCTTCGACGAGGACGAGGATTTCGCCGATACCGCCCGGCAGGCGGTTGTCAAGCTCCAAGCCGGCGACGAACACTGCCGCGAAAACTGGCGGCGATTCCTGGATATTTCGCTTGCCCACTGCCAGGAGGTCTACGACCTGCTCGGCGTGCAGTTGACCGCCGCCGACGTACGCGGCGAAAGCGCGTATAACGACGACCTGCCGCGGGTAGTCGCCGATCTCGACACCGCCACCCTGCTGGCTGAGTCGCAGGGCGCACGCGGCGTATTCCTGGACGAGTTCAAAAACAAGGACGACGAGCGGGCGTTTATAATCGTCGAAAAGTCCGGCGGCGGATATCTCTACGCCACGACCGACCTGGCAGCGATTCGATACCGCACGGGCGAACTGGGCGCGACGCGGATACTGTACGTAACGGACAGCCGGCAGGGACAGCACTTCGCACAAGTGTTTCTCATTGCCCAGAAGGCCGGCTTTGCTTCGCCGGAAATTTCGCTGGAGCACGTGCCGTTCGGCATGATGCTGGGCGACGACGGCAAGCCTTTCAAGACACGCACCGGCGGGACTGTGAAGCTGATGGACCTGCTCGCCCAGGCCCGGGCAGAGGCGGAGGAACTTGTCCGCCGCAAAACGCCCGGCCTGGACGACGACCATTACGCAGCCGTCGCAAAGGCGGTGGGTATCGGGGCATTGAAATACGCCGACCTCGCCCAGAACCGCACCAGCGATTACGTCTTCGCGTGGGACAAAATGCTCTCGCTGGAAGGCAATACCGCCCCGTACATGCAATACGCCTACGCCCGTATCCGCAGCATTTTCCGCAAGGCTGCCGAGGCTGGCGAACCGGCGGCGGATTCGCAAGAGGCGGGGATTGTAATTACCGCCCCGGCTGAGCGTAACCTGGCGGTGAAGCTGCTCCAGTTCGCCGAGACGATTGACGCGGTGGCAGCGACGACAATGCCGAATATTCTCTGCGGATACCTCTTCGAGCTGGCTGGGGCGTTCATGAGCTTTTACGAAGCCTGCCCGGTACTCAAATCCCACGGCCAAACCCGCAGCAGCAGGCTGGCGCTGTGCGACCTGACCGCACGAGTCATCCAAAAGGCCCTGGAACTGCTGGGAATCGAAACGCTCGAACAGATGTAGCAAAACAATGACTAATGCCTAATGACCAATGTCTAAAAAACATTAACGACCAATGTTTGGGTGGCCCCTTGGGGGATGAATGTGAAACAGCATGCTTCTGCAAGCAGAAGCATGGCACCCAACACTGCGAAAAACGACGTTGGGGGACGTGAATTGGAGATCGGGCGACGATGATTTATGCCGGCATAGACGAAGCTGGACTTGGGCCTGTGCTTGGGCCATTGGTGGTGTCCGCCGCCGCGTTCCGTATTGCCGAAGACTCACAACCCGGCGAACCCCCCACCGTCGATCTATGGGAACATCTCAACACATGCGTAGCCCGCAAACCGTCTCGCAAAAGTGGCGGGGCTATCGCCATCGGCGACAGCAAGAAACTCTTTAACCGTAAGAAAGACAAGGGGTTAACGCCGCTGGAGCGTGGCGTACTGGCGATGCTCTCCTGCCGGGCGGGCGGCGATGATGCGAAGGGGAACTCCCCTGCTTCGCTGGCGGAGTTGTTGCAGGCGGTTGCCCCGGAGACGCTGGCTGTTGCGGGCGAGTATCCCTGGTATGGCCCGTGCGATCTGCCGCTGCCCCACCACGCCGGCGCAACCGATATCATGCTGGCTGCCAACTCGCTGAAGGTGGGCATGCGGGCGGCTGGCGTGGAATTACCGATCATGCGGGCGACGCCGGTTTTCGTCCGGCAGTACAATCGACTCATCGCCGCGACGCGGAACAAATCCACCACCACCTTCGACGTAACCTGCCGGCATATACTGGGGCTGTGGCAATCGCTGCCGGATACGAATCTGCATATCGCCGTCGACCGCCAAGGTGGACGGATGCGTTATCGCGAGCTTTTGCAGCGGCTGTTCGGCGGGTGCGAGTTGAAGGTGCTGGAAGAGTCCCCCGACCGCAGCGCGTACACAATTTCCCAAGGCCCGCGAACGGCGAATATCGAATTCCTCGTCGGCGGCGAGTCGAAATCGCTGCCGATAGCCCTGGCCTCGATGCTCAGCAAATACCTCCGCGAACTTTTCATGACGTGTTTCAACCGGTTCTGGGCAGATAAAGTCGAGGGAATTTCGCCCACGGCGGGATATTACGTGGACGGCAAGCGGTTTTACGGGGAAATCGCCGGGGCAATGGAACATCTGAATATACCTGAAGATTGGGTACTCCGCTGCCGATAACTTTTGGGGAGGCTGTAGACTGTAGGCTGGAGAGAATTTTTTGAAGATGCCAACGAATGGTTGACCTGCCGGGGCATTGTGGATAAGCTGAAGGTGTCGATTCTAAGGAAAATAGCAAAAAGGGAAATAATTATGGCAATTCAAGACTGGTCGGACAACATTATCGTGGTGGACCTGGCGGATGATCCGCAATTTACCGACGAACTCTCGGCGGTGCTGGAGCGGCTGGAAGGTGCCCCGAAGAACGTGGTGCTGAATTTTGCCGCGGTCGGTTTCGTCAACAGTTCCAACATCGCAAGGCTGTTGCGGATTCGGAAGATGATGAATACTTCCGGCTGCAGGCTTGTCCTGTGCGATGTCAATACGCAGGTATGGGGCGTGCTGCTGGTAACGGGGCTGGACAAGATTTTCGATTACACAAACGACATCGCTACCGCCCTGACGATGCTGCAACTGGATAGCGCCCAAGCCGAATAGATTCGCCGCGAATAACATAACCCAAGTCGCCCGTGTAGCTTACAACAAGCTCTGCGGGCGTTTTTTATAGCGTTGGGTGGCACAGGTTTGTAACCTGTGCAGTGGCGGCCTGGGAAGACCGCCACTCGCAGTTTTCCACGATAGTGGGCCTACTTGATGAATATCCAAAAAAAAAGAGCGCCGGAGGAGGGGAGTCCGACGCTCAAATCTCGGTATTTGGGAGTGTTTCCCAACCGAGGAGCCTACGTGTATAATACCACCGAAATGAGAAAAGTCAATAGGGATTTTTAGAAAAATTAAAATTTAGAAAATTTCATTTTTTTTGTCGGGCATCTCCAGACTTGAGGGATGTTTTGGTTTCTGCTACGATTCGTCGTGGGAATCAAGAAGGTTGTGCGTGATATACAATTATGCCTAAACGAAATTTCATTTTGATAGCGATTCTGCTGGTAGCCGGGGTATTGCTGTGGGTTCAGCGTCAAAACGGCAATGGTTCCGGAACACCCACGAACGAATTCGAGCCGGTTCGCCGGGCCTATGAAGTGATTCACAAGAGTTACTTCAAGCCGGTTGACGGCTTGGACTTGCAACAGGCTGCGGTGCGTGGCATGGTCGGGGAGCTGGACGAGTTCAGCACATATGTTTCGCCCGAGAAGGCGGAGGCTTTGACCGACCGCGTTATGGGCCAGGAACATGGCTTGGGGCTGGTGCTGGATTTTGACGGCAAGCTGGATTTTAACGGCAAGACCGTCACAGTCGTCGGGCCTGTGTATGGCTCGCCCGCCCACCGGGGAGGCATCGTCGCCGGGGATCGGATACTGGCGATTGACGGCAAGGCTGTCAGCGGGCTTGACGAGCAGGCCGTCCGCAAGCTACTCACCGGTAAAATCGGCGAGGAAGTTACGCTGCGGATTTTAACCGCCGCCGGAAAACCCGGAAAAGCGGGAAAACCGAAGAATGCGAAAACCGTCCGCCTTACGCACGAAGCCTTTGCCGTCGAGACGGTAGTGGGACTATATCGCGATGCGAAAGACCGATGGGTCCATCAATTGCCCGATTCGCCCAGCCTGTACTACATCCGCATTACGGAAATTTGCCCGCAGACGCCGCAGAAGCTCAGAGAAGTGTTGCGAAGGTGTTTTTCCCAGCGAGGCGAGTCGGCGGTACGCGGGCTGGTGCTGGATTTACGCGGCAATCCGGGCGGCTTGCTGGTTGACGGAGTGGCGGTTACCGATTTGTTCCTCAGTAAGGGGCATATCGTAACCATAGCCGATCGCAGCGAGAACCGCCGCGGGCACAACGCCCACAACGACACGCCTTATGCGAAGGTTCCCCTGGTCGTACTCGTAGACGAAGCCACCGCGTCGGCTGCGGAGATAGTCGCCGGTGCCCTGGCTGCCAATGCCCGGGCGGTGTTGGTCGGCCAACGGACGCGAGGCAAGGGTTGCGTCCAGACAATGATTCGCCTGCCGGATGATCTCGGGCAGGTGAACCTGACTACGGCGGAATTTTTCATCGAGCAGGACGTGCCCATCCAGCGGCGGGCCGGGCGTAAGAGCTGGGGCATCGAGCCGCAGATTCCCGTGGCGATTCCAGCCGAGACCCGCAAGCAGCTTGATCGCCGGCGGATAGCGATGAGCGTCATGCCCGCGCCGTCCGAGGCCGAGACGGACGCAACATCGAAGGTCCCGCGAAAAGGTTTCGCAGCCGCGGTGTTAGTCGCAGACGACGCGCAACTGTACCGGGCGGCGGCATTGGGGCAAAAGCCGAAGGAAATGGCGAAGATATTGAAACAAATGCGAACGGATATTGAAGCGCGGCAGCGGCTGCGAGAGAAAAAACTCCAGACGAAAAGCCGCCGGCGCGGTGAAAAATAATGCGGGATATAATGCGGGATAAGCAAAAAATCGTGCTGGGTGTGGAGTCCAGTTGTGACGAAACCGCCTGTGCGGTCGTCGTCGACGGGGTGGAGGTTCTCTGCAACGTCGTCGCCAGCCAGATCGACCAGCACGCCCGTTTCGGCGGCGTCGTACCGGAAATCGCCTCCCGGGCGCATCTCGAAGCGATCAACACCGTAATCGCCGAGGCCCTCGAGTCGGCAGGCGTCGGCCCGGCGGATATTTCCGCGATCGCCGTTACGCATCAGCCCGGGCTGATCGGCTCGCTGCTGGTGGGGCTGATGGCTGCCAAAACCCTCGCATGGGTATGGGACGTGCCGCTGGTGGGCGTCAACCACGTCTGTGCCCACGCATACGCCGCCGCCCTGGCCGCCGACCCGGTCAAGTATCCCGCGGTTGCACTCATCGCAAGCGGCGGCCATACAGCCTTGTATCAGTGCGTCGGCCCGACGGAAATGAAACTGCTCGGCAGCACGATCGACGACGCCGCCGGCGAAGCCTTCGACAAGGTCGCGACCATTCTGCAACTCGGTTATCCCGGCGGGCCGGCTATCGACATCGCCGCGAGGCAGGGTAATCCCGCAGCGGTGAATTTCCCACGCTCGCTGCTGAAGGGCCAATCACTGGATTTCTCCTTCAGTGGCCTGAAGACGGCGGTGCTGTATCACGTCAACGGCGTGCCCGGCAGCCCCCTGCCGCCGGACGGCCAGCCGCGCGGGATCGAAAATTTCTCAGCCGGGCAAGTCGCCGATATCGCCGCGAGTTTCCAGGCTGCGGTCGTCGATACGCTCTGCATAAAAATTCGCCGGGCGGTTCAACAAACCGGCGCAAGAACGATTATCCTCGGTGGAGGGGTAGCTGCAAATTCCGCCCTGCGAGACGGCGTGAAAAACCTCGCCGCAAAGCTCGGCTGCGTGCTGCGACGGCCTGAAATGCAATTCTGCACCGACAACGCCGCCATGATCGCCGGGATTGGTTATCACTTCCTCCAGGCAGGCCAAACCGCCGACCTGCGACTCGCCGCCACCCCAACCGTGCGGATGTAACGCATAGCGGCATGGGGCTCAGCCCGTGATATTTCTGCAAACCGGGTGGCATGGCGACACCGCAGGGGTCGCCATGAGGAATGCGAAACAGCATGCTTCTGTAAGTAGAAATATGACGTAGGTTTCTGCGTCAATATTACAACAGCTGGAAGGGATCTGTACGCCCAACGGAAACCTTCTGTATGAGCACACGCCAAGTCCAGGGCGACTTCTCGCTGTTGCGGAGCAATTTATTCAGGTCGTCGGTCATGTTTTTCTGAAGGGATTCCAATCCCGCCCGGCTTCGGATTTGTTTTGCTGACATTTCCGATAGGCGAAGCAACAGAATATTGCGGACAAAACTGTTTGCATCATTAAGACGTTTGTCGGATTTCTCCCGGTCTGCCGGCAAGCAAGCGTCCGACATGATCGCAACTTCAACCGTAATATTTTGCGTACTATTTTCAAATGCAATCGGCATTACGACGGAACGGTGTAACGTACATGGCGGAGCCTTTGTAATCGAAGAGAAGGCTGTTCCGTCATCTGGCCCACAGCCGCCCAGAATGGTCGTAAGAGTGATCGATGAAATCGCAATAATCCATGCCCATTTTTTCATTTGCTGTCTCCTATGTTAAAATTCCATGTCGTCAGCTTTCCGGCAGAGATTCTATCATAGCAAGCATCAGATAGACACAATACAAAAAGAACGCTCTTTTTAAAAATTCGTCTAAGAAAAATCTCCTTTGTTCGTCATTCAGGTAGAGAACGGATTTTTTGCCTGAGCGAAAGGAGTATTACCATGGCGGATCAGTACGATTCACGCGTTTCTGCCGGCGACGTGGCCTGCCTGCCAACCGACGAGGCATTGCATGACAACGGGCCGGGCCTTGCACTCCTGGCGGCGGCTATGCCCTGGGTCATCAGCCTGCTGTTTCACGCGGGAATATTCCTGGTGATGCTCTTTTTCATTTTCCTGGTAACCAAACCGAATGTGGTGCAGGAAATTATCCCCCCTCCCGGTGTAGCAGAAGCAAACCCCATACCAAAAATGGCGTCAAAGCCTGTCAAGTCAAATCGCAAGCGGGATAAATCTTCGCAAGCAAAGAATTTTACCCGCCAGAAACAACAGGCCTCTGCCGCCAAATCAAACGTTCCACTTAACGTAATCGGACCGAGCGATATGAGTAGCCCTGACAACCTGTATCTGAGGGGACGAGGAAAAAGTAGCATTTTTGTTAGCCCAGGCCCAAGCGGTGGCGGCGACGACGGCGGTGGCGGCGGCGGTGGCGGCAGTTCCAACAGCATCGTTTACGTGATTGACCGGTCTGGTTCGATGATCGACACGTTTGATACTGTGCGGCTGGAGCTGATTCGCTCGATTGCGGGTTTGCGGCTGGCACGTCATAAAGGCCGACGGTTCATCCCCGCCCAGAAGTTTCACGTGCTATTCTTCTCGCACGGCAGGCCCCAGGAGATGGCCGGCAGACGGCTGCTCAAGGCAACGGTTCCAAATAAGAAAGCCGCCGCCGAATTCCTGATGGGCGTGATTCCATCGGGCATGACCGATCCCATACCGGCCCTGAATCGGGCGTTCGACGTGCTGAATCGCACGAAGAAGCCCGGCAAATTAATCCATCTGTTGACCGACGGCGTCTTTCCCGACAACGAGCGGGTGCTGCGGGCCATCGCCGCCCGCAACAAAGGCAAAGGCCGCCAGAAGGTCGTAATCAACACATATTTGTACGGTTCGCGTCCGCCCGAGGCGGAGGAGGTGCTCCGACGAATCGCTCGCGAGAGCGGCGGAGTGTACTCTTTTGTCGCCCATGAGCCCTGACAAGCACGGACGGACGACGAATCGCGGGGCACCATTCGTATGGTGCCCCATTTTTTGCGCCGGCACACGCCAGCCGAAAAAAGAATGATTCCAGCGGGACAAAACCTTGACAGGCGGCTCATTTGCCTCTACAGTACCACGCCTTATGGGCCGTTAGCTCAGTTGGCTAGAGCGCCTGCTCGACACGCAGGAGGTCACTGGTTCAAGTCCAGTACGGCCCAGTGAAAACGCCTGCGGCGTTTTCACAGAGCAGGTGAGCAGGAGATAGTAGAGCAGTAGATAACGGAATACTGCACCGGTGGCATATCGGCGTTGTGTTACACCCTGCCCGCTTACCTGCGGTCTCCTGTTCTACTTTCTCCTGCTCACGGTTGTTTTTCTTCGTCAACTATCGTCTTAACAACCACTTCCGTAATACGTTACAATTGGGAACGACGAGCGACAAAGCAATTGTCGTGGCCGATTACTGATTACTGATTACTGATTACTTAATTACCAATTACGAATTACAAATCATGAAATATATTTCTACACGCGGAGAGGTTGAGGCGGTTGGGTTTCAGGATGCGGTTTTGATGGGCTTGGCCGATGACGGCGGGCTTATTATTCCGGAGTCGATTCCCGATGTTTCGGATCGGCTTGACTCATGGCGGGAGCTTTCGTTTGGCTCTTTGGCATTTGAGATAATCCAGCTTTTCGCGACTGACATTCCCGAGTCTGACCTTCGCGAGTTGATCGAGCGGACATACGGGTCTGCGTTTGAGCCTGAACCTGCACCGACTTTGCGTGTTGGCGATTTGTATATGCTGGAGCTGTGGCACGGGCCGACGCTGTCGTTCAAGGATATCGCGCTTCAGCTTCTGGGCAATCTGTTCGAGTACATTCTCGCTCGTCGCGGCGGGGTGCTTAACATTCTCGGCGCGACCAGCGGAGATACGGGCAGTGCCGCGATTTACGGTGTTCGCGGGCGAAAGGGCATACATATCTTCGTCATGCACCCGGCGGGGAAAGTCTCTCCGATTCAGGAACACCAGATGACGAGCGTTCTGGACGATAACGTTCACAATATTTCTCTGGCTGGCAGCTTTGACGACTGTCAGCGAATTATGAAGTCGCTCGCCGGCGACCTGGACTTCAAGCGGAAGTATTCACTCGGTGCCGTCAACTCCGTCAACTGGGCACGCGTGCTTGCACAGACGGTGTACTATTTTCACGCTGCGTTTGCAGTGCAAAAGGATACCGCCGCCGAGTCGGTGAGATTCTGTGTACCGACGGGAAATTTCGGTGATGTATTGGCCGGTTGGTACGCGAAACAAATGGGCCTGCCGATTTCGCGGCTTATTCTTGCGACCAACGAGAACGATATCCTCTCGCGATTCTTCAACAGCGGACAATATTCGCTTGGCGAAGTGACGCATACGCTAAGCCCGGCTATGGACATCCAGGTGGCGAGTAATTTCGAGCGGTATTTGTATTACAGGGTCGGATGCAACGCGGATCGTTTGCGTGAGTTGATGGACGAGTTCGCCCGCACGGGTTCGCTGCGGATTGATGTTTCCGATAACGGCGTCGTTGACGAAACGTTCATCGCCGCCGCGGGCGACAAATCGCAATGCCTGGCCGCTATCGGCAAGTATCACGAACAATACGATTATCTCCTGGACCCGCACACAGCCGTCGGCGTGGCGGTAGCTGAGTCGCGGGGATTGTCGGGCGATCCGGTGATTTGCGTATCCACCGCGCACGGTGCAAAATTCCCCGCCGCCATCGAGCAGGCGACCGGAAAGGACTTGGCCCATCACCCAGCCATCGATGCCCTCGACGGCCTGGAAACCCGATGCGAGTCCCTCCCCAACGACGCCGAAGCAGTGCGGGAATTCATCGTCAAGACGATTGGATAAAAATTGTCGATTGTCGATTGTCGATTTTATATAATCCGTGGATTATTAAATTTATGAGTCGGAAGGAAAAGTTAGTAATGATAAAAATAGCGATTAACGGAGCCGCCGGGCGGATGGGGCGGCGGATAGCGGCTTTGGCTATCGAGAGCGAACAGTTCGATATAGTCTCAGCTATGGAGATGGCCGGCAGCGATGCTATCGGCAGGGATCTGGGCGAACTTGCCGGCGTCGGGACGTTCGGTGTGGAAGTTACCGAGACGATGGCTGACGGGGCAAATGTCGTGATCGACTTTTCGCTTCCCGAAGGTACGCTAAGCCTGCTTGAGATATGTCGCAAACGCGGTATCGCGATGATTATCGGAACGACGGGATTG
>JAIORC010000370.1 GCA_021108335.1 Phycisphaerae bacterium | reverse complement strand
CAACAGTGATTCCTGCATTAGAGGACTGTGCGCGCCGTATTTCTACCCGACCAACGTCCAACGTCGAATGGAAAACGGTGAATACCGAAAAATCGGTGACTGCTACAGTAAAGGAAACCTGGGAGTCTCAATCCCTTCTTAAGCAGATCTCAGTTTTGCCACCGTGAACCGGTGGGAAAACGGCCAGGTAAAACCGTCGAAGCTGGCCAAGGCACAGTTAGACAATTTCTGCACCAAGATGATCAGGCAGGGGAAACTGAAATTGTCCGGAGGCGACAAGTGAGCAAGACCAATAACGGAGAGGATTCCAAGGAATGACTACTCCATACCATGCTCGTTTTTTTGCGAACGAATTGACTCGTCAAGGTGGCGAGGGTGTGGAACGTCTCTCCAGGTCTCTCTTCGATGCCTGCGTTGACCTGAATCCCCACCAGATTGAGGCTGCACTCTTCGCGTTGCGGTCACCCATTTCCAAGGGCGTACTGCTAGCTGACGAGGTCGGTCTCGGAAAAACCATCGAAGCGGGGCTGGCCATCTGCCAGAGCTGGGCGGAACGACACAGGTGCGTCCTTGTTATCTGCCCGGCATCACTGAGAAAACAGTGGGCGCTGGAGCTTGAGGAGAAGTTTCACCTGTCCACCTTAGTCCTCGACGCCAAAACCTACCGGGAGCAGATACGGGATGGAAACCCCAATCCCTTCACGAACGACCGCATCGTTATCTGTTCTCTACATTTTGCCAGCAGCCGGGCGGCTGAAATCAAGCCGATTCAGTGGGACCTCGTGGTCATCGATGAGGCGCACAAATTACGGAATGCCTACCGGCAAAGCAACCGGATGGGCCAAAACATCCGCTGGGCACTGGAGGACCGCCGTAAAGTACTTCTCAGCGCAACGCCTCTTCAGAACTCCCTTCTGGAGCTGTACGGCCTTTCGACCATAATTGATGAACGTATCTTTGGTGATCTTCCATCCTACCGAACCCAGTACGTCAACGTCGGCGGCAATCTCCAAGAGCTTCGCGGAAGGCTCGAGTCCTTCTGTATGCGTACCCTTCGGAGCCAGGTCCTTGAGTACATCCAGTACACGGAACGTAGGCTAATCACTCGCCCCTTCAAACCGACCGATCAAGAGCACAGACTCTATGAGGCTGTTTCCGAGTTTCTGAAGCGCGAGGATACCTATGCACTTCCGCACCAGCAAAGACACCTGACCGCACTGATTGTCCGAAAGCTGCTGGCATCGTCCTCCCAGGCGGTGGCCGGAACGCTTGAGGTCATGCGGGATCGGCTCATCGCCATGCGCGATCAGGTCAAGACCGAGGCAACGTTGGCTGAGCGGATTATCGAAGACGAGGAGATTGAGGACGACCTGCTTGACGAACTTCTGAACGGCGAGAGTGATGAAGGTCTGGTCGAAATCGCTTCAGAGCCGGAAAAAACCGTCAAGATCGACAAGCAGAAGCTGAATGTTGAGATCGAAGAGCTGGCCCGGTACATCCACTGGGCGCGTAGCATCGGTATCGACACCAAGACACGGGCGCTTCTCAAGGCGCTGGAGATCGGCTTTTCCGAGATGGAGAAGACTAATGCGCCTCAAAAGGCGATCATCTTTACAGAGTCGCGGCGGACCCAGCAGTTCTTGCAGGATTTCCTGGAATCCAACGGCTACGCCGGTGTGGTGGTGACATTCAACGGCACCAACAGTGAGCCGACGTCTACGCGTATCTACAAGCAGTGGCTGGAAGTCAACAAGGAAAGTGGAAGAGTTTCCGGCTCGAGATCTATCGATGTGCGCACGGCCATCATCGAGCATTTCCGCGACAACGCAAGCATTATGATTGCCACGGAAGCCGCCGCCGAGGGCATTAATCTCCAGTTCTGCTCTCTCGTCATAAACTTCGATCTGCCCTGGAACCCGCAGCGCATTGAACAACGCATTGGGCGTTGCCACCGTTATGGCCAAAAGCACGATGTGGTTGTCATCAACTTCCTGAACGAGCGCAATGCAGCCGATTGCCGGGTCTATGAACTGCTGAACGAGAAATTCAGCCTCTTCACAGGCGTGTTCGGCGCGTCAGACGAAGTACTCGGCAGCATAGAGGCCGGAGTGGACTTTGAACGCCGCATCCTGGACATCTACCAACAGTGCCGCACGCAGGGGGAGATAGAGTCCGCGTTTGAAGCCCTGCGCGCGGAACTGGACGAGACCATCGCTTCGCGCATCCAGAAAACGCGGCAAATCCTGCTCGATCACTTTGACGAAGACGTTCATGCCCGACTTCGCGTAAATCTCACCGGCGCTCAGGAGCAGCTCGACCGCGTAGGCCGCATGTTCTGGACTTTGACGCGCTTCATCCTGGGCGGCAAGGCAGCGTTTGATGACCAGGCGCTTTCATTTCGCCTAACCGACCCGCCTCTGCCCTCGGTCCACTCAGGTACATATCACATGATTTCGAAGGGTCGGAAAAATGTCTCCGGCGAGTTCCTTTACCGCCTGGGGCATCCGCTTGGTGAGTTTGTCATTCAGGCCGGGAAGGACTACCCGACGCCCGTGGCCAAGGTAATGTTTGATATCTCCGGCCACCAGGCGAAAATCTCGGTGGTTGAGGACCTGAAGGGTAAGTCCGGCTGGCTGATCCTGCAGCAGCTCATCATCGATTCTTTTGAACGAGAGGAATACCTGCTCTTCTCGGGTTTCGAGGACGACAGCATGTCTCTCGACCAGGAGACCTGTGAGAAGCTTTTTAATTGCATAGGCCAAGTATTAGGCACACTGGATGTGCCCGAGGGCGAGAGGCAGCGCCTCGCCGCAGATGCCGAGCGTCATGCCAAGGCCACCATCAGCAAATCACTCGAGCGTAACAATCATCATTTCAACGAGGCTCGCGGACAACTCGAGAAATGGGCCGATGATATGGTTTTGGCTGCCGAAAAGGAGTTGCGCGACACCAAGGAGCAAATCAAAGCGCTCAATCGCCAGGCCCGGCAGGCCACGACAGTCGAGGAGCAACACCAGATCCAGGAAAAGATAAAAGCCCTCGAAAAGAAGAAGCGTCGCCAGCGACAGCGCATCTTCGATGTGGAGGATGAAATCATGGAAAAGCGCGACTCGCTGATCGACGCGCTGGAAAAACGTATGCAGCAGCGAACGTCCACGAAGCCGCTTTTTACTATTCGATGGAAGGTTGGTTAGAAACCGCGAATGAACGCCAATGAACACTAATTTTTAAAATTCTTATTCGCGTCTATTTGCGTGCATTTGCGGTTAAAAAAGGACTTAAATACATGAGCACAAAAGCATTCAATAAATTGAAAACGAAGTTAGCGGAGCTATTCCAGCTGGATCAGGCCGATCTGGACTTCGGTATTTACCGCATCATGAACGCGCGGCGGGACGAGATCAACCAATTCCTGGAAAGTGATCTTCTACCACAGGTCCGGGAGGCATTTGGTGAATACAAGTCGAGTGACAAGGCCGAGATTCAAAAGGAACTGGATAAGGTTGTTGAGGGCGTCAAAATCGCTGGCATGGACCCGGAGCAGGCTCCAAAGGTCAAAGAACTCCGGGCGAGACTGGCCGAGGAAGCGGTGGATGTCACGGCCCTGGAGAACGAGGTCTACGACCACCTGTACAGTTTTTTTAGCCGCTACTACGATGAGGGTGACTTCATTTCTCTCCGTCGTTACAAGAAAGGGGTTTACGCCATTCCTTACGAGGGCGAGGAAGTCAAGCTCCATTGGGCCAACCACGACCAGTACTACATCAAGACGACTGAGCACTTCCGCGACTACGCCTTCAAAACACCAAGCGGCCATCGCGTACATTTCAAGATCGCCGAAGCCGATACAGAGAAGGACAATATCAAGGCAGCCAACGGTAACGACCGGCGTTTTCTACTGCACGGCGACAAGCCAGTAATCGAGGAAAATGGCGAACTCGTCATCCGCTTCGAGTACCGCCCCGACAGTGAAAAACGCAGGCAGGACGCCATCAACGCTGACACGGCAAAGCGAGTCATTGCAGACCTGAACGACGAGAAGCTTGTAGATTGGCAACACCGCCTTTCCGCCAAGTGGAAGCGAGCCGGCGGCAAGGAAACCGACAAGACCATCCTTGACAAACATCTGTTTGACTATACCCGGCGAAACACCTTCGATTATTTCATCCACAAGGACCTGGGCGGCTTCCTGTGGTGTGAGCTCGACTTCTACATCAAGAACGAGGTCATGCGGCTGGACGACATCGAGGAGGAATCCGCACCGCGCGTTGAGCAGTACCTTTCCAAGATCAAGGTCATACGCCGGATTGCCCACAAGATTATCGACTTCCTGGCGCAGATCGAGAACTTCCAGAAAAAGCTCTGGCTCAAGAAAAAGTTTGTGGTCGAAACCAACTACTGCATGACACTCGACCGCGTGCCCGAGGAACTCTACCCCGAAATCGCCACCAATGAAGCGCAACGTGAAGAATGGGTGCGGTTGTTTGCTATTGATGAGATTAAAGGCGATTTGCACATCCCGGCCTTTGTTGAACCGCTGACGGTGGAATTCCTGAAAGCGAATCCGTTCTTAATGTTGGACACCAAGTTTTTTGGCGAGGAATTAAAGTACAAACTGCTGTCTAAGTTCGAGGATGCGGATGAGAACACAGATGGGATTCTCGTGTGTAGCGAGAATCTACAAGCATTGAATCTCTGCCATCCTCGGTATCGAAAAGAAGTCGGATGTGTCTACATCGATCCACCGTACAACACTGAAGAAGACCGCCAAGAAGGGAAGTTCATTTACAAAGATAGCTTTGAGCAGTCGAGTTGGGCGTGTCTTATGAAGGACCGCATCGTATTAGCATACAACATGCTAAAGGACGAGGGGGTCTTTTTCTCAAGTATTGACCACCACGAGATTGCTGTTCTCAAGATGATTTTCGAATTGGTTTTTACGCGCAAGAATTTCGAGGGTCTAATCACTTGGAGACGAAGGCACAATCAACCTAATGATAAGACAAAGATGATCGGTATGGTCTCAGAATACCTGCTTGCATATGCCAGACATTCGAGAGAATTAAAGAAGGCAGGTGTCGGAAAGCTCGATTTGACAGGAAGTTTTTCAAATCCAGACAACGACCCACGGGGCGATTGGGCGTCCAAACCTTGGAAAGTGGGATCTGACCAAAGCGGAACACGCTACAAAATCATCTCCCCCATGGGCAAAGTACTCGACGAAGCATGGATGGGCGATGAAAATACCTATAAACTGCTGTTAGCAGACAACCGGATCATCTTTCCAAGAAAAGGTGAAGGGTATCCGAGAAAGAAATATTTCAAAACGGAGAGAGAAGAAGAGGGTCAATGTGCTACGAACTGGTGGGGGCATGAGTATTTCGGCCATAATGCCGGAGCCAATAATACTCTCACAACGCTTTTTGGCGTGAAGAACCGATTCAGCAACCCCAAACCGGTGGAATTAGTGAGGGGTGTCATTCAGGTTGCGGGACGCAAAGTTGCCCTTATTCTCGATTACTTCGCCGGTTCCGGCACAACAGGTCACGCCGTCATTAACCTCAACCGCGAGGATGACGGCAAGCGCAAATACATCCTTGTCGAAATGGGCGACCACTTCGACACCGTCCTCAAACCGCGCATCGAGAAGGTCGTTTACTCAAAAGACTGGAAAAACGGCAAGCCGGTCTCCCGCGAGGGAGTAAGCCACATGTTCAAATACATCCGTCTGGAATCATACGAAGACGCATTGGCAAACATAGAACTTCAGCGCACCGGTTCCCAGCAATTGCTGCTCGACAAGGCCGAGGGCTTCCGCGAGTCCTACATGCTGAAATACATGCTCGACGTAGAATCCAGAGGCAGCCAGACCCTGCTCAACATCGAAAATTTCGACGATCCGTGGAACTACAAGCTGCTTGTGGGTGCGGGTTCGGTCGGCGAGACAAAGCCCGTGAATGTGGATCTTGTCGAGACCTTCAATTGGCTCTTGGGCCTGAAGGTAAAGCACATCGACAGGATCAGTGGATTCCAAGTGGTCGAGGGCGAGAACCCAAAGGGTGAAAAGGTGCTTGTTATCTGGCGCAAAATTCGGGACCTGGACGAGGGCGATCCCTCAAAGATTGCCGTTGCCCGGGAGAAAGCCAACCACGACCTAGAGGCATTCTTCAGGAAGCAGCAATACAACACGCTTGATTCCGAATTCGACGTGATCTACGTCAACGGCGACAACAACCTCATGAACGTGCCGCTCGATCCGGACAAGGAAGGTGTGGAACCGCGCTACAAGGTGCGGCTTATAGAAGAGGAGTTCAAGCAGCTCATGTTCGATGTAAAGGACGTTTGAGGAGAGAATCATGGACAAACTTAAATCAATATGTCTTAGAGGCTACAAATCCTTTCAGGATGCCGAAGTAAAATTCGGTAATATTACGGTTTTGCTTGGAGCCAATGGATCGGGTAAGAGCAACCTGGTGTCGTTCTTCAGAATGCTAAACTTCCTAAGCACGGGGGCACTGCAAGACTACATTGGCCGAAGCGGAGGCTCCGATTCACTCTTGCATTACGGCCGCAAAACGACACCAGTGATGCAGGCGAAAATCGAGTTTAAAGGAGATAATTCCAGCACGACCTACACGATAAGGCTTGCAGATGCGGCCCCTGATACATTGATATTTACTGATGAACGGATCCTCTTTCAGAAAACAGGCTTTCGGCAGCCGCAAGATATTCTGCTTGGTGCGGGTCACAAAGAGAGCCTGCTAAAGGAGAAGGATCAAGCGGGGGATCAAACCTGCAAGGTACTGTACGGCATGCTGTCGCGATGTCGAAGCTATCAGTTTCATGACACTTCATCTACCGCCGGTATTCGCAAAAGCGGTTATATAGAGGATGCCGCCTATCTGCGCAACGATGCAGGGAATTTGGCGGCATACCTGCGCGCCTTACAAAAAACTCATTCGGATTCTTACGAACGAGTTGTGGACACGATTCGCTTGGTATTTCCTTTCTTCGGCGATTTCATTCTGGAACCGTCACCAAGTAACGAGAGATATATTCTCCTCAATTGGAAGGAAAAAGGACACCCGGATTACCTGTTCGGTCCACATCAACTGTCGGATGGAACCCTGCGTTTTATGGCGCTAACCGCGCTTTTTCTTCAGCCATCCGAGACAATGCCCAGCGTGATTATACTGGATGAACCGGAACTCGGGCTCCATCCTTATTCGATCAGCGTCTTTGCAGGTATGGTTAAGTCCGTAGCTGCGAACACGCAGGTCATTCTGGCGACACAGTCGACGCGGCTAGTAGATGAATTCGAGCCTGATCAGGTTGTTGTGCTCGAACTCGATGAGGAATCCGGGACGCAGTGCAAACGGCTGGAAGTGGCAAAACTTTCTGAATGGCTGGAAGAATACTCCTTGAGCGAGCTGTGGGAAAAGAACATCTTCGGGGGGCGACCATGATGGTTCGATTACTTGCATTTGTGGAAGGGGCCACTGAAGAGAAGTTTATAAAGAAAATTGTTGCGCACGAACTTGCTGCACAGAATGTTTTCATCACGGCGACGACGCCCGGCAGAAAGCGTTCCCAAGGCGGGGTGCGACCTTGGGCCGGCATCCGCGTGGAATTGCTCCGATACATCAAGGAAGACACGAATCGATATGTGACAACGATGTTTGATTATTACGGAATGCCTGACGACTGGCCCGGCAGAGATGCGGCTAGTCATCAGTCGTACTATCGAAAAGCCGCGATAGTTGAGAAGGCAATGCTGGAGGATATTTCGAAAGCCATGAGAAACGCATTCAACCGACCACGCTTCATCCCCTATGTCCAAATGCATGAATTTGAAGCCCTGTTGTTCAGCGCTCCCGGCATTCTTGGAGGAGTCATCCCTGAACAAGGCATAACAGACGATCTGAAAAGTATAGCGGATAGCTTCCAGACTCCAGAAGAGATCGACGATGACCCGAATACAGCGCCATCAAAGCGAATTTTTCGGCTTTCCCAACGGTATCAGAAAGTCCTGCACGGCAACATCGCGGCTCAGCGTATCGGGTTGGCCCTCATGCGGCAAAAATGCCCGCACTTCAATGATTGGCAGACGAGACTCGAATCGCTTGGGCAAGGGAATTAAACGTGGTGGCAAAACGCATAAACCGTGGCTGCCTATCAAATGCGGCTGCCAAGAAAATCAAGTTCGATCACCGGCTGGTACTGACCAATTGGATGCTTGAGCTGTTTGATGTGGCCACCTTCGAGGACTTGGGCAAGCACATGCGCGATCCCGCTTTCGAGGGTTTCAACGAGGACGGTATATCCCGTTTCCACCAATGCCTGAAGCTGCTCTTCGACCGGCCCGAACTGCCGAACGACATCCTTCTGGCCTACGACGGAAATATCGTCCGGCACTGGAAAAGAATCACGGAGAAAAGAAACGCTGATGGACAGAATTTGTATCCCAAGTACTTCCAGTATCTCTGTTTGCTCTTCACGGAAATTTACCTGGACCGCTACTTCCGTGATCCCGGGAAGCTTCTGGTCGATCTCAACGCTTACGCGGAGCGTTTCAACGCTGGCGAGACACCCCAGCAACAACAGTCGCCAGGCCAGCTGTTCGCCACGGGCCTGCCAAAGGACGCTCAGATCAAGCCATATGAGCCGGAGGACCTGAAGAAGCTTGCCTTCTGGAGCGCCACCGGCTCAGGCAAAACACTTCTCATGCACGTCAACATCCTACAGTACCGGCATTACCAGAAGCTAAACGGCCGGGAGAGCGAAACAAACCGGACCATTCTGCTTACGCCCAATGAAGGCTTAAGCCTTCAGCACCGCGACGAGTTCCGGCTGTCCGGCATGGATGCCGATCTTTTTAACAAGGATGCCGGAGGATTGTTCACGGGGCGCAGCATTGAGATTATCGACGTCAACAAGCTACGTGAAACCACAGGCGAGAAGACCGTATCCGTCGACGCTTTCGAAGGCAACAACCTTGTCTTGGTAGACGAAGGTCACCGAGGCACAAGTGGTGCGGAAGTCGGTCATTGGATGCAGATGCGCAACCGGCTATGCGAAAAGGGATTTTCCTTCGAGTACTCCGCTACCTTCGGCCAGGCCATGAAGGCAAGCGGCAACAAGGAACTGGCCCATGAGTATGCTAAGTGCATCCTCTTTGACTACTCCTACAAGTACTTTTACGGCGACGGCTATGGCAAGGAGTATCGTATCCTCAACCTGGAAGACGACTCGAATGAAGAACACCGCCGCCGATACATGACGGCCTGTCTTCTGGCGTTCTACCAGCAACAGAGGCTGTTTCAGGACAGGCAGGAGGAACTGCGACGCTTCCTGATCGAGAAGCCTCTCTGGATATTCGTGGGCGGAAGCGTCACCAAGAAGCCAAGAAAGAAGGACGTTTCGGACGTAGTAGACATCCTCCTGTTTCTTGCTCGCTTTGTGAAGAACCGCGACGAAAGCATCCGCTATCTCGACATGCTGCTCAGCGGCAGTTCAGGTCTTCATGATTCCAAGGGCCGCGAGCTTTTTGCAGGGGCCTTTACCTACCTCGGACAGCTCGGGCTCTCCGGGGAGCAGACGTTCCGGGACATCCTGGCGGTACTTTTCAACGCACAGGTGTCCGGCGCGCTGCACGTGCGGCGACTCAAGGCAGGCGGCGAAGGCGAAGTTGCCCTGCACATTGGCGAGGACAACGAGCCTTTCGGGCTCATCAACGTCGGCGATCCATCGGGTCTGTGTAAGCTCTGCGAAGAACACCCGGAGGACTTGGCTGTCACAAACAGCGAGTTCTCGGATTCCCTCTTTCGTCGCGTTAATTCGGATGATTCAACGCTGAACGTGCTGATTGGCTCAAAGAAATTTTCCGAGGGATGGTCAAGTTGGCGCGTGAGCACAATGGGGCTCATGAACATCGGCAAGAAGGAAGGCTCGCAGATTATCCAGCTTTTCGGCCGCGGCGTCCGCCTGAAGGGACTGGATTTCTGCCTTAAGAGAAGCCATCGCATCGTCGATTTCAATGCTCCGAAGGACATCGAGCGGTTAGAGACGCTGAATGTGTTCGGAATTCACGCCGATTATATGCGACAATTCAAAGAGTATCTGGAGGATGAGGGGCTTCCGGCCAATGAGGACCGCATAGAATTTGTCCTGCCGGTTGTCAAAAATCTCGGCAAGAAACCTCTGAAGACAATCCGTCTCAAGGAAGGCACCGATTTCAAGAAGCAGGGCCCGAAGCCCACGCTCGGCACGCCGGACGAACACCTTAAGAAAAGCCGCCTTGTTGTGGACTGGTATCCAAAGATTCAAGCTCTCGCCAGCGTGCGGGGCCAGGCGACGCTCGATACAGCCGCACCGAACGAAGCTTGGTTCACCCCTGACCACCTGGCGTTCCTTGATGTCGAGGAGCTGTATTTCGATCTCCAGATGTTTAAGAGCGAGCGAGCCTGGTACAACCTGAACCTGAGTATGGACAGGATACCGGGACTTCTCACTGACAATAGCTGGTATGTACTCCACATCCCGCAGGAAGAGATGGAAACGCGGTCATTCGAGCAGGCGCACCGGTGGCAGGAGATCGCATCCACGCTACTTCGCAAATACTGTGATCGGTTCTACAAGGTTAAAAAGGCTGAATGGGAGAAGAATCATTTAGAATATACAGTGCTTACAGAAGATGACGGGAATTTTCGAGTTTTCACTCATAGCGACGAAGAAGGGAAAAAGGGATATCTCTTCCTCATTAACCAGTCACGACAGGATATCGTGACCAAGCTGGAAGAGATCAAGGAGATCATTAAGAGCGGCCAACTCAAGCCGATGGAAATGTTCCAGGGTCTTCACCCCATTTTCTTTGGGCAACATCTCTACCAGCCGCTGGTCTATGTGAACAGCGATGTTATTGAGGTAAAGCCCGTGCCCTTGAACGAGGGTGAGCGGGACTTCGTTTTGGATCTCCAACAACATTGCTCGCAGAACAAGGACTTCTTTAAGGGCAAAGAGCTCTACCTGCTGCGGAACATGTCTCGGGGCCGGGGAATCGGTTTCTTTGAAGCAGGGAATTTCTATCCGGACTTCATTCTCTGGCTTCTTGTTGATGAGAAACAGTACATCAACTTCATCGACCCCAAAGGCCTGCGCAACCTGAAAGGCCCTGATGACCCTAAAATCATGTTCTACAAGACTATTAAATCGATAGAAGACGATCTTCGGTCACAGGATTCAATGGTCACGCTGAACTCCTTCATCGTTTCCAATACCCGTCTGCCCGAAGTCGGATGGTGGGACGGTGGTATGACGAAAGAGCAGTTCGAGGAGAAACATGTTCTCTTCCAGCAGGAAGACAAAGGCACGTACATTGAAAAAATGCTGAGGATGGCGGTTACGTGAGAGCAGAGGGAAGCATATAAATGACAAAAATGGAAGCGCTCTAAACTGACCCTGGAGCTATTTCAAGGGGGACTGTGAAGACTTTTTTAGAAAACTTTGGACTGTCTGCCACCAC